>NZ_CP099737.1 GCF_025398175.1 Photobacterium sp. TY1-4 | reverse complement strand
TTTCACCGTGCCTATGGTCACAAATTTTTAGTCACAGCCGCCATAATACTAAAAACCTGTGACCATAGCAGGGCAAAAACGCTGAAATGACTAAAAAAGTGTGACCATGTGAGCAAAGGGGACCGTCTGACTAAAAATTTGTGACCTTCAGACTAAAAAAAAGATCATTTAGACTAAAAATATGTGACCTCAGACTAAAAAAATGTGACCACTGACTAATTTTTTGTGACCTGTGACTAATTTTTTGTGACCTTTAGGCTTGTATGGCATTGATATTAAAACGTTTTTCAGACCCTATAGATCTTATATACTCTATATACTTTATAGAAAAATATATATTGTTATATATACCTGTGGATTGTGGATAACTCTTCGAGTTAACACAGCAACCCACAGGTTCAAGGCCATCAAATTCCTTTTTGTTTTTCCAGCTCTTTGATGATCGTGTCATCGTCCTGAGCCGCCAGAAAGGCCAATGCCGCCTTCACAGCCTGCGAGCGATTACAACGAAACGAGCGAACCTTCAACGACAGCTCATCAACCAGCTGATCATCATGCTCAGTCAATGAGAACGTCACCCGTTTGTAAGTCTTTTCGCTGGCTTTCGGTTGTTCTGATTTCTGCGTTGTTACTTCCGCCCCCCGAGCGAACTGATCAATCTGCTCCTGGGATGGTTGACGAGTGCGAGGTTTAACCACGGAACACCTCCTCCATCAGTGCACTGATTTCAGCTTTGGCTTTGGCATCTTTCCACTCAAAGATGGTTTTGCCTTCTGAGATACAATCCCGGAATGCTTTACGGTCATAGATTAGCGAAGTAGCAACGCCGAACTCCGGAAATTCTGCCAGGTAGGACTTTGCCTCATCCGCTTCTTTGATCACCGGGTTGGTCGGACACATATTGAGGACCAGGTAACCTTTCAAGTTCGGGTTGAGATCCTGGGCTTGCAGAAAGACTTCGGTCAGGTGCGGCAGGGTATCCAGATCATACTGGGACGGACGGGAAGGAGAAAGCAGCACGTCAGCGATCACCATACCGGTCCGGAGCTCCCGGCTGTCGCGACCGGCGGTGTCGGCAACAACATAGTCGTAGCGCGCGGCCAGATCTTTCAAGGTCTGGTTGATATTGCCCGATGCCTGGACGTGCGGAATATGCTTCAGCATTTCCTGCTCCTGGCGATCCTGCGCCCAACGTGCCGATGAGCCTTGCGGGTCGGCGTCAACCAACATGACATCTTTGCCCTGGTGTACCAACCAGCCGGCAATGTTAACAGCCAGTGTCGATTTACCGCAGCCGCCTTTCTGGCTGCCGAGAAGAATGATTTGTCCCATAGCCTAGTCCCCAAATATAAATAACTTACCGAAGTGTAATAACTTACGTAAGTTAAGTAAACCAACGGTTTACCTGGGGAAGCGCTTTTCAGAGACAGAGCACAGAAGTTGATGTGTGCGGATATTGAGTATTAATATTAGATCAAAAACATAAAGTTATAGTGCGTCAGAAAGATCTTATTGATCGACTCATCCTGCAAATAACAAATTCGCCATTTCATCCCCACCCGAGATCACCCGTGTCGTCGATATTCAAAAAACTGTCACAATTCCAAGCTTGGTATGGTTGAGGTATCGGAAACCGACCAGAGGAAAGCCTTACGATTAAACGCACTCAGGGACGAGCAGACACGGTGAGCTGTTGGCGCAGCGAGCCGTGATCAAGAGATAAGAAATCAGACCTCTTCATTGTGCCGCTTTGCTGCGGTCGCATCAACTCGTCCGCTTTGAACTGACTCTCAGAATTTCAGGAAACCTGTTTTTCCTGGTCGTTGCGGGCAGACCAACGCCAGCGACTTTAAACAAGTGGGCGGCCTCCGGGTTCGGAGAAACCAACAAGCAGGTGACAGCAAGGTGTCCGTCTTGACGGGGACGCGTGCTCCTGTGTGGCGCAGTCACGGGAGCCGATAAGCAGGTACAGGCTGACGGGTGATAACCACAACAGCCCGGCTGTGAGGTATGACTCAGGAGTAACTTACGTAAGTTAAATAACTTGCGTAAAACACGAGCGCAAACCAGTCGGGAAACGGGAGAGAGTAACGCCTCGACCTGCAGCGGTGTTGGCGGACCGTGCGACTATGCCCAGCCCAAACTAATCTGTCGCAGAACAACCGCACCTGATAAAGCACGTTGCTGAAAAGCCACACAAGGATCCTTGATGGGAAGGGGGTTGATGCTAACGCAATTGTCTGGCATCACCCAGCCCCCGTCATAGATACCTGTTCGAGAAAAACGGACGGTATTTTCGAACACATCCCCCTGAGCGATGCCCTATTCCCTCAAAGCAAAACATTTACCCCTATGTGCTGCGCAAAATTTTTTCGCGCTGTACGGAAATAACAGCGGTTGTTCGTACACCTCCCGGCGACCGACAACATAATTACAGCGTCACTTGAAGTCACCCGAAAGCTGCAACCCCCGATATGATCCCTGGGTGAAATTTTGCTAATTCTGCTGGCAATACCCCGCAGGAATAAGCGATGCGATTTCTCAAACTCAGGACCGATCACAACCGCACCCGCCGGGACGGCAGCCGTTACGTCACTCCGCTGATCGTGGATGCGCCGCGCCGGTATGCGCCCAGCCACAGCCGCAAGGAAACCAGCCTGCGCCGGACCCGCTGCCAGCTGATCACCGGCGCGCATGACTCCGGCAAAAGCCGCTGGCTCAGCCGGCTTCGCGACAACCGCCACGAGATCTGGGGGCGGCAACCCCAGCCGGTGCTGCTCGAGGGGCTGATGCCGCTCTCGAGCTGGGTCGAAATCAAGGGCATCGAAGCCTGGTACGCGACCTTCACCGAAGAAGCCGAAACCCGGACGCCCTGGGCCCGGCTCAATCTGCAGCAGAAAGCCGATCTGCTGGCCGACTACCTGCTCGACACCCAGGCGCTGCTGTTCATCGACGATGCCCACAAGCTCACCGGCCGCAAGGCCCAGATCGCCCGCAAGTGCATGCTCTCGGCCAAACTGTGGCTGGTTGCCGCCAGCGAGGAAGGCCGGCTGCCGCCGTCCATCCGGCCGATCATCGAGCGGCGCGATCCGCAGCGCACCAACCTCGAGAGCGATGTCAGCTACGACACCACCCGGGCGCTGATCTGGTTCTTGGTCGCGATGTGCATCGTCTCCGGCGCCTGGGAAGCCGGCGCCGTGATCGGCGGCCTGCAGATGCTCGGCACCGGGAGGCGCTCGACCCGTGCCGAATAACCACCGTTCACAAACCCGTCGGAGCATCCGAATACTCGCCGTGCTGGCCGCCCTGCTGCCGCTTTCAGTCCCGGCCGCCGAACCTCAGAGCCCGGACAGCCAGGCAGACGCCGCACAGGCACAAACGCAGCATCCAAAAGGATGGGGGATCAGCCTGCCCTGGCAGCAGCCCACCGAAACCCCGCCGGATATCCGCCCGTTCGAGCTGCCGACCCTCAAGGGCACCCCGCCCAGCTTCCAAACCCCGATCCCGGCGCTCAAGAGCGCCCCGGTAATCGACCCCGACGCCATTTTCACCGTCATCAACCGCTGCTATCCGGAGAAGAGCAAATTCAACATCGACCTAAAAATCGTCGCCGGAGTCCGTTCCAACGTTGACCAGTACGACCGCAGCGACTGGCCGGAGATCACCGATCACTACATCGGCCTGGTCGGCGAGATGCCGCTTTATTCCAGCACCGAACAATCGCGGGAGCGGGAATGGGAGCACAAGCGCCGGGTCAGCGTAGCCCAGAGCGTCGCCCGTTTTGCCGAAGCCCTGGCGAACCGCAACCATGCTTACCGGGAGATCGGACTGTACCTGGCACTGGAAGCGCGGTCCCAGGCCCGGGTCAAACAGGGGATTGCCAACATCACCGAGCAGGTCGGGTACCTGGAGAAAGTCGCCGCCGCCCAGCGCGATATCCTCAAGTTCGAGGCGCAAATCGTCGAGCAGCGCCTGGCGCTGAGCTCGATGTGCGACAACCAGCGCATCGACCAAGTTAACCGGTACCTGCAGCGCCTGGCCTACCTGCCGCCCCCCTCACCTCCTCAACCAACAGAGGCCCGGCCGTGAAGTGGTTCAACCATACCCTGATCGCCTGCGCGGCCTGCGCGGTGATCTCCCCGCCTCATGTTGCCGCCTGCGTGGCCGGCGCGACCGCCCCGGACTGGATGGAGTACCTGGCCAAAGCCGGCGGACGCCACCTCAAGCACCGCGGGCCGACCCACATTTTTACCCACTGGCTGATCGCCGCGCTGGCCTTCACCTTTGTCTGGGATTACCACGGCCTGCTGAGCGCATTCGCCTGGGGCGGGGTGAGCCATATCCTCACCGATGCGATGACGGTGAGCGGCGTGCCCTTCTCTCCCTACAGCGACCGGCGATTTCATCTGTTCGGCGGCCGCTTTCGCACCGGCGATCCCATCGAGTACGCCATTGCCGCCCTGGTGGTGATTGCCTGTATTGGCCTGAGTCACCTCACCGGCGGCAGCGGGTTTGCGCCGTTCTTCTACGACTGGGGCGGGCTCTACCAGGAAGGACTGATTGACGGCGCGGAGTGGAAGGCGAACCGGTTCCGGTTGATTTAAGTAAGATATGTAACTTACACAAGTTACGCAAGTTACGCAAAACGAGTAACTTACGTAATAATTAAAACTATGAAAATTAAGGGAAATAACAGGGATGAGCATAACAGAATCGAAGGAACACGGATTCACCCTACTGGAAATGATCGTGACCTTAGGAATTGTGCTACTCCTGGCAGCATTCGCAGTGCTGACGTTTATGCCGCTACAGGACCAGGCCGCTATGGAACACCTGGCGATCGAATTCAGAGGGGAGCTCATGAACGCACGCCACAGCGCTGTCCGTCTGAACACGGATGTTTACGTCCATACGATCAACCTGACATCCACTCCGACCCAAACTGACAACTGGTGCCTGGTTGTCAGCACCAGTGCAACCGAGAACGACTGCGATGGCAGAAACGAGACCCTGAGCATACTACAGGGCAGCCGCTATCGCGGGCTCACCATCAGTCGCCACCCGACACGCTCAAGTATCAGATTCACCCCGATGCAGGGCTTCCCGGATTTTTACCCGGGGGACGTCAGTATCAAACTGCTGAATTTTCACCTGACGCCGGCAAAACCGATGACGGCCAAGGTTATGTTCAACGGTAAAGGGCGTGTGTGCGGGGAGTAGTCTGGAATTAATGCTTGTTCGTTAAAAATATTCAAAAAAATTAGCGTCTTATTAATATTCATTGGTATACGTCTGGTGACAAATAACACAACAAAAAAAACAGGTGAATCAAAAATCATTTATAGATTTATTAACATGTAACATTATTAAGATTTTAGAACAGGAATATAGATTTCATTTGTAATTAAAATTAACGCTGACTAAACTTCCAAACAAAACAAACTAAAAATCATGACACGATATGAAATCCACAAACAAGAAAATACAATCACTATTATTAATATTAACAGTAACTATATCAATATTAATATACCCGCACGAGTCAATCGGAAATGAAAATAGCCTTTGGGAGATAAATGAAACTATAAAAACCACTACCGATTCAATAGAAAAATACAATTTGAAGCTAAAATTGCATTTACTTAACCCTCATAAACCAATAAGAGTTAACTTACCATTACCTCAAAAAACAATCGAAGCAACAATTAATCCAAAAGATAGTAAAGACCTCAGGTTATCATCACAACAGATGGCATGGTCTGGGGAAATACGCAACAGTCATGAAATTTTTATTCTGCGTATAGACTCTAGTTACCAGATCCGGTTAGCTACGCCTGGCCGTATCTACACTATTCGTTCAAATGATGGAGTTAATGGAGTAATGGAGTCATATGATCCAGATTATTTTAAGGATGATGACCATCAAGTTATTAACTATGTTATTAACCAAGTTAAAAACATAAATATGATAGTAAGCTGTGATGATGAACATACAAACATCGATATCATGGTTATTTACACACCTAAAGCACGTGACGCAAGTGGCGGTGACACTCAGATTAAAAATCGAATAACTAACGCAATCGCTTTAGCAAACAATGCTTTAAGTATCAGTCAAGCAGAGTTTAGAATTAATGAAGTATATTCTGGACTTGTTGATTATAATGAACCGAACTTAGGTGTGGATAAAGTGAAATTATTAAAAAGCTTGCAGAACCCTTCTGATGGAGTCCTCGATTACATCTACGGAATTAGAGATGATGTAAAAGCCGATTTAGTTTCCCTAATAGTTGAAGAAACATCTAATCAATCATGTGGCAGAGGAAATACAGTTTTTGAGGCCGATAAACCAGGTTCTGACTCCGAGGCATTTACTGTTATCAAGCGTACGTGTGCTGATACTTATCTATCACTTGCACATGAAGTTGGGCACAATTTTGGCGCTCTTCACGACCGGGGTAATACCGACCCCTCCAAAAGCCCATTTAATTATAATTTCGGGCATATCCAACCAAACCCAAGTGGATCTGAAAGCCCTTGGAGCACGATAATGAGTTATCCGTGCCCAAATTGTACCCGAGTAAGCTATTTCTCGAATCCAAATGTTTTATATGACGGCGATCCAACAGGGAGACCTGTAACCACCGAGAACCCTGAATATAACATTTTGGTTTTCAATCGAAATGATGAATATATAGCCAATTATCGTTGCCAGAGCCGATCAATAGGTATATGGATGAAAGATAGCTGGGAAGATACCGGTCTTGAGCCTGATCCAGCTACTAGCGGGAAAGCAATGTGGAAGTCTCCATACATTTGGATTCGACATGCAGAAGATACCTTGAGAGAGCATGAACATGATCACCAAGATCCTAAGTTAGGTCATGAAAACCACCTGTATGTAAAAGTTCATAATGATTCCGCGGCTAACCAAACAGGAAAATTAGAGCTGTATTACGCCAATGCTAGCACCAACCTTAATAACCCCTCAGATTGGACACTAATAGCTAGTCATAATGAAACAATTAACCCGGGCGTTTCTGTCATACGAACATCATGGAACAACCTGCCAGGGGCTGGGCATTATTGTTTGTTAGCACGCTGGAATGATGATGGAAGCTTATTGAGTTTTAACCACCTTAGTTCAGCGGTACAAAATGACAATGATCTTATATGGCGCAATGTGAATATTATCGATATAAATTCATCTTTAGATATAAATACTGGTAAATTTTTAATGAAAGGACACAAAGAATTTAATAAAACAAACCTCACTTTAAACTTAAACCCTAGAGGCGTTAATAATATAAACTGGAGTAACATAATAGGAATCACTTTAAATGTCGACCCGAATATATTACCTAAATCTCCAAATTTAAAAAACCTGATATCACTTGGTAATGGTAAATATAGAGTACCTATCAAAAAGATGTCAGATGACATTTTGATTGGACCTTTCATGTTAAATAGTAATCAAACGACAGAAATAAAACTGGATATATCAGTTGACAAATCTACTGCAAGCAAGGTGTCAAATGACATTATTGAAAATCAGTTTTTTGATATAGATGCAAAGCAAGTATCCACATCTGATAATCAATTCGAACTAGGAGGAGTCACTTTTACTTTAGTGGTTAAAAACAATCAAAAATGACTATCGAAATTCAAAGCACTCACCTTTAAATGTATTACATATATATTTAAAGGTGAGATATCACTATCAACCGAAATGCATCATATATTTGAAAGGATTTACTTTTAAGCATACCCCACTGCGACCACCTGATTGCGGCACAAAACCCTTCACGCGACCACTCAAATGCGATAGCATAGTTTGCGACCACCTATATGCGATATTCAGGACATTTTTGACAAAAGGACGCGCCGATGTTCATCCGGGCTTACCTGCGGGCCTCCACCGACGAGCAGAATGCCGAGCGGGCCAAAGACACCCTCAACCGCTTTGCCGCCGACCACAACCAGCGGATCGCCAGCTACTACATTGAGAACGTCAGCGGCGCCCAGCTTGAGCGCCCGGAGCTGCAACGACTGCTGACCGACACCCAGGACAACGACATCCTGCTGGTCGAGAACATCGACCGCCTAACCCGCCTTAACGAAAGCAATTGGAAGAGCCTGAAACAGAGCATCGAGCAGAAGGGGTTGCGGATTGTCAGCCTGGACGTGCCGACCTCCTGGCAAGCCATCGACAGCGCGCGTATGACCAACAACGATCCGATCATCAAAGCAGTGCTCGATGCCATCAACAACATGCTGATCGATCTGATGGCCGCCATGGCCCGCAAGGACTACATCACCCGGCGCGACCGCCAGGCCCAGGGGATTGAGCGCGCCAAAGAAGAAGGCAAATACCGCGGCCGGCAGGCCGATCCCGAGCGCCACCGCAAGGTGCATTACTACCGTAATGAGAAAGGTCTGAGCCTGAGCGAAGTGGCCGAAGCGACCGGCTACAGCCGATCGCAGGTGTGCCGGATTCTGGCTAAAACATTAAACAATACTGAAGAACCCAACGAACAATGACCATCAAAAACGATAAAACAGACAGCAAAAGCAGACGCCTGAGGAAAAAACTCTATTTGGGCGAATTCGCAGTCAAAGGGTTTGATTTATCATTCACCTATTCGGCAGAAGAATCCGGCGACGATGCCTTCTTTGACGACTTCATAGAAATTATCGAAAAGAGAAGCCTCTGCATCGGCGGCTGGGCTGAATGCGCCTATGTCACCGGGTACAAACGATACCAAAGCGCTACAGAAGAAGATCGCACAGCCATCATTGATTGGCTGCGCCGAGATCCCAGAGTGACATCCGTCATCGCAGGTGAGCTGGAAGATGCGAACTACAACTTTTAACCACTGATTTCAGACAGCATAAGAAGCCATATGAATAAACCATGGAGCAAACTTAAGAAATCGATCGAGGCACTATGGGATCCAGCTGCCGGACTGCGGATTCATTGCAGTGTTTACCGCATGGACAGCGCACACGGAGGAACAGATTGCCCAAGGTACTGGATTGCCCAAGGCAAAACGATCATCTGGGATTACCCGAAAGATTTTCCTGCAGAGGCACAACCCGAGTACGGCGGCAAATATCCGTATACAAATGATGCATCAGATATCTCGAACCTGATCCGTGACTATATCGATACCCCGCAATCTGAGCTGATGACAAAACGATTTGAAGACAGGTGGGGGCTGGCCGACATCCTGCGCTGCGCTGACAGGCGTATCGGACTGAAACGTCTGGAAAATACCTATTCAGAACAAGGGTCGCCGGCAACAAGCAAGATCCTTGATACCAGGCGCAAAGGTCGCTGATATCGAGTTCACGACGAACATAAAACGTAAGAAGCGCAGGTAATCGGATTTATCCCAGCTCTGCGCTCGTTGCAGCTTTAAAGCTGCATCATCTCATCATGAAAGGCAGTTATCGCCGGAAATGACCACTCCACATCATTGTGCGCTCCAACAATGCTCCTAGCTATATCTTCGCCGTTATGGCGAACAACACGACCATCGCGGAAAAAAACTTGAACATGGCAATCAGAGAGCTGCCAAGAGAAATAAAAATCTTCGTCTTCATCATCACCGGCAACAGATGAAGGCGAAGGACGCTCCCTTTCGTACCACGACCACGGACACCACGCTTCACACCGCCCCAGTAGGCATCGTCAATTTGAACGTAACCATATATTGGCATTGCTTCTCAGTCCCGTAGGTTTTTATAAACTGATGAATAGAAATGCCTTTTTGAAATTGAACTTGATTTTTAGCCAAGATAATGACCTCCTAAAATAACTTAACACCAAGTATACTTCAGGGGGCTGATTATTAGGGGTAATCAAGAGGAAAATAGCCCATAAACAAGTGACTTAGTCGGCATATTTCATTACCGCCTCCCCTTCCTTATTGACCAAGGTCACTTTGCTCCGACAGGCCTGTAGCAGTCTCATGGCAGACATATTACTAATAACCACTGATTATAGAACGGACACCCAGGAACCCAATAGCATGACAGAGGGATTTAAGGAGGCAAGGCAAGAACTTGTCACCTACATGAGAAACCAGCTTATCGGTCCCATAGGTGGGGACAAAGAAGAGCTGAAAGATGCCCCACATAAACGCTACTTGATGGGAACACTCTTCCCGCCAGCAGCCTGCGTCGACGAGACAGACGAAAGCCAAGGTGAGGACTCCACAACCGAAGCGCTCAGCAATGATTTCAAGCCCTCCTCCATGGCAATGTCATTCGCCGTCAAAGCCGATACCGTGCTAGCACTACAGGTCAGCGCCGGTCAATACCAGAAGAAAGGCCAGGCCGCAGAATGGCAAAGGGCACCGCTCAAGCACCCCGAAGAAATCCGAGTATCGGAATCCAGCAAAAAAGAAATCTTCGGCGGGAAGGCCCGGCTGGATATATCAGTTAGGCCGTATGCCGGAGGGAAGGTCGTCACAATCGCGCTCTCCAACAAGGAAGACTCGGGTGACAGGCTGGATCCGGCCAAATGCCTTTACCAGTGTGCCCTGAGCGTGACCGTAATAGCGGGATGTATAAAAGAATACCCAAGCAGCGACCGATTCAAGCTGGACGACGAACAGAAGGATCTCGATCTTGCCTACCGCAAGCGGGTGCCATGGGCTGTAGGGCACGGCGTCGCAGTGGACTGGGATCTTGACCAAAATGCAGTTCCTACAACTATACGAACCGAGTCGATGCCGACACACGAAGTGAAAGACTTCAGCACAGATATCGACGCCGCCAAATATCCCGAGCTGGACACGGAGATCCTGAGCATCACCAGGATTGCCGACCCGGGCAGTGCCAGCCAGGAAGAACTGCTCGCTGGCTACGACCAGCTCATCACGACCTACAGCCGATGGATTGACGAGCTAGAAGCCGAGCCACTTGCCCATCGATACCATGCAGCCCAAGAGCGAACCATCGGGCGCCTGAGAAAGGCGGCCGGGCGTATGCGCAAAGGGATTGGGCTACTGCGCAGAAACAAAGCCGCGATGAATGCATTCCGGCTGGCCAACAAAGCCATGCTGATGCAGATGATCCATACCGGTGACGAACTCGCCGGCGAACTGAAAGACAGGGACTGGGGCTATACAACGCCAGACTACTTTTCTAAAGATATCGTAAAAAACTACCAATGGCGTCCCTTCCAGCTGGCTTACCAGCTTCTGGTACTCGAGTCGATGATACCTGACCCGGAGACCAACCAGCTGTCGTCATCCCATGACGATGTCGACCTGCTATGGTTCCCGACCGGTGGTGGCAAGACAGAGGCATACTTGGCCGTTGCTGCCTGGGAGATGATTTACCGCCGCCTGACCAAAGGCAGGAAAGGCGGTGGTACTGCCGTTATCAAAAGATATACGCTGCGCCTGCTGACCTCCCAGCAGTTCCAGCGTGCGGGCAGCCTTATATGTGCTCTCGAGATCTTGAGAAAAGGTGATGCGAAGCTAGGAGAAGAGTCGTTTACGCTGGGGCTATGGGCTGGACAGGCTAGTACCCCCAATGACTTCAAGTCCGCCCATGAGAAATTCACCGTTGCACGCCAGGACCAGAAGCCGGAGAGCAGCTTCCAACTCCAGAGCTGCCCTTGGTGCGGGACAAGAATCCTTCCTAGGGAATACGACGAAGATAATACTGCCTATGGAATCCGTTGCAACTCGGACAGCAGATTCGAGTTTTTCTGCCCTAGTCAAAAGTGTGATTTCCACCATCAGCTCCCAATACAGGTTGTTGACCAAGCACTCTATGCCGCCCCGCCAACCTTACTGATTGGAACCATCGACAAGTTCGCCCGGATGACATGGAAAGCAGAAGCTGCATCATTCTTCGGCGACGGTAAGGTCCTGCCGCCATCGCTGATCATCCAAGATGAGATGCACCTCATTTCAGGGCCGCTGGGAACCATCGCGGGCATTTACGAGGCCGGCTTCGACACCATAATGGAGGTGCTGGGCGCCAAGCCCAAAGTGATAGCGGCAACGGCGACTATCCGTGCTGCGCAGCAGCAGTCAACACGCCTGTTCGGGCGCAACGTGAACGTATTCCCCCCTGCGGGCACCGACGAGGCCGACTCTTTCTTCTCTAAAGAAGAAAAAAGCAAGCCCGGCCGCCTGTACGTCGGCATCATGCCCTCCGGCCATACCGGCCAGACCTCGCTGGTCCAGTCATGCGCCGCGGCACTCCAGGCCCCCTTCGAGCTAGCTTTCAAAAGTGATACTCTCGACAGCTACTGGACGCTGCCGGTCTACCACAACAGCCGGAGGGAGCTCGGCAAGACCATGACCCTCGCAAGGGACGATATTCCCGAGCGTATCAAGGTCATTGCCAGCGAGCCCCGCAATATACAGTGGGTCGAAGAACTCAGTGCCGGGATCAAAGGGTCGAAGATCCCAGAGGTACTCAAGGATCTCGGCCTGGCGGCACCCGCAGCCATAGACGTACTGCCATGCACGAACATGATATCTGTCGGGGTCGACATCGGCCGCTTGGGTATGATGATCATCGCCGGCCAACCCAAGGCAACCGCCGAATATATCCAGGCATCCAGCCGCGTGGGCCGTTCCAAGAAACGTCCGCCGGGAATCGTCATTACACAATACTCGCCGACAAAACCGAGGGACAGGTCCCACTACGAAACGTTCAAGAGCTACCACCAAGCGCTGTACCGCCATGTCGAGCCAACCAGCGTAACCCCGTGGGCACTGCCGGCCCTTGAACGGGCTTTGCATGCGGCACTGATTGCTGCCGTCCGTGTAACGGGGTACCTGAGGATAAACGAAAGTGCTAAGCACTTCAGTGCCTACAACCCACAGTTCCAGACAATTTACGGGATCCTCGTCAGCAGGATAAACGCTGCAATGGCAGGTATGCCGCAGAACGAGCAGGAAGGGGCGCTGCAATACCTGCAGAGCCTTATCGATACATGGGAGGAGCGAGCCCACCGCCGGCAGGGCAGCGTAACCCAGTACGAGTCTATCAATGCCGGGCCGCAGTTCCCTCCCCTGATCCAGCCATTCGAAAGCAACAGCCACAACGAAGCATGGAAGACCCTGAACTCCATGCGTAACGTAGATACCGAGACAAACCTGTATATCCGAGGGGAAGTGTAATGTCCGAATCAAACAAAGCATACCGGAGCTCGCAGCTCATCAGCCCTTTCGGACCAGGTTCTATTATCGAGATAGGCGACGAGTCACTCGTCCTCGCCGACCCGCAGCTCTGGCCTAAGCAACTAGAAGAAATAAAACTTGACCGCCTAGCAAAAGAAGCCGGAGTCTGGGCTCTAAAAAAGCCGCCGGTAGTAAAAAACAGGTATGACAGGGTCACTCCAGGAAATTCCCTGATGACTGTGCGCTTCCCCATGTGGATGTTCTGCCCGCGCTGTAGACGTATGGAGATGTGGACAGTAAAAAGCGGCAAACGCAATCAAGACGGCGTTCCCGTATGCAAGAACCCCAAGTGCAACGACAAGGTATTGGTGCCAATGCGTTTTGTTGCAGCCTGCGAGCACGGTCACCTGCAGGACGTTCCCTGGATTCGCTGGGCCCACAAAAGTAAGGGAAAAGACCAGAGAACAACATGCGAACATCCCGAATTATATTTCAAGTCTGATCCGAAGAAAGGCAGCGGCCTTGAGGCCCTGTACGTGGAATGCGGCAACCCCGGCTGCGGTGCGCATAATTCGTTCAAGGAACTCCTGAGCAAGGAAGCCCTAAAAAACTATGCCTGCTGTGACAAACAGCCTTGGGAGATCTACAAGGATCTTAGTGATAGGAAATGTGACCAAACCATGAGGGTGTTACAGCGCGGTGCGAGCAACCTCTACTACCCCATCATCCGCTCGGCACTCGATATACCACACGAACAGGTGAGCAGCGGCAGCGGTACCTACAATCGGATCAAGGAATCGGACGACTTCGAGTTCCTAATACTTGCAGTGGAACGAGGCCGGGAGAAAAGAATACGGAGTGTTGCCAAGGACATAGCAGAAGAGTTAGGTCTGACGGAAACAGAAGTTATCGCTGCCGTCACCAAGCAAGAGAAGGAACAGCGTACCTTCAAAATCCCCAAGGACGGTGATCTCCGCCTCGCAGAGTGGGATATATTGACATCGGACGACATAGAGCAGAAGCAGACAGGTACCTTCAAGGCGAGAGTGGCCAGTTGGGAAGATGCAGAAACCTTCGGCTTCGACAAGGTCCTGAACAGGGTGGTCCTGCTGGACAAGTTGCGTGGGGTCAGTACGTTCTGCGGCTTCGAACGGATTTCACCAAACGACAACGTGGTTCAGCCCCAGAGCAGCCAGCAGGCGCAGTCTTGGCTGCCGGCCACAGAGGTCTACGGCGAGGGTATATTCCTAGAGTTCAGCGAGGCTAGGCTGAATAACTGGGAAAGTACTATCCACGGGGAAATAAAAGATAGGCTGAATGATTTCAGGAGCCGACATGCAAACACCTCATCGACCTATCTTCCAGAACCAGATATCAAGTTTCTAATTCTGCATACCCTTTCGCACCTGCTTATCAGGCAGCTCAGCTTCGAAAGTGGCTACTCCAGCGGCTCGCTGCGCGAAAGGATATACGCCGGCGAAAGCCAAGCAGGGATACTGATCTATACCGCCGACGGGGACTCAGAAGGCAGCCTCGGAGGGCTGGTACTACAGGGCGAAGCCAACCGCCTGTTCCCGGCAATACTGGCAGCACTGGAAACCGCGAACTGGTGCTCCAACGATCCGGTATGCAGCGAGATGGAGGCCCAGGGCGTGATGGGACTGAACAAGGCTGCCTGCCACTCCTGCACGTTGATATCCGAAACCAGCTGCGAACACAACAACCTGCTACTGGACAGAAAAATCCTGATAGGAGACGAAAACTACCAAGGTTTCTTCAGCGGTATATTGGCCCGTGCACAAGAGGGCTATGAATAATGAGAATGCCCAATGCACGCCAGATCAGCGAGGAGCAGCAGGATATCTTCGAAGATGCACCGATGGACGGCAGCATCTTGGTTTCCGGCCCGCCGGGAACGGGAAAAACGGTCATCGCCTTCCTGCGGGCACACCTGCTGGCAAAGAAAAAACAGGACGTGACCGTAATAATGTTCAACCGTGTGCTAAGGCGCTATACAGAAAATGTCGCACAGGCCATCGACGGCTCGGTCCAGTCAAAGACCATGCACTCATGGTTCCCGGGGTGGTGGCACGCGCACCGTATTCCCAACCCCGAGGTAGAGAGCACCTTGCTCATCGAGGGCTACAGGGCCTATGTGAACTGCCCGTACGAACAGAAGGACGAGCTAAAAAAACTGGGAGGAAGATTTGAACGGAGAAAGCATAACCCTTTCACGAACCGCAATAGTGGTATGTGGTATGTGCCGCTGGAGCGCTACAACGCAGAACCGGAGGCCTACACACAGTGGGCCAATGCGTCATATGAGCCGCCCGAAATAGTGAAGTTTCAGTACAACTGGCCGGAAATACAAGATATGTACTTCGACCTCGACGAGGACGAGGCGATTGACTGGGGACACCTGATAATCGACGAGGCTCAGGATTTCGAGCCAGGGTTCTACTCGTTCCTGCATTTGGCGGCCAGACAGCTCGATAACGGAGCCCTCACCATTCTTGCCGACGAGAACCAGCGTCTAGAAGAAAACAGACATTCTAGTCTTGAGCAGATACGAGAATCACTGAAGCTCAGCAACAAGCCTGACAGGGAGTTCCGGCTGACCAAGAACTTCCGCAATACAAAACAGATCGCCAAGGTCGCAAGGCATTTCTATGTCGGGCTGGAAACCGGCATGCCCGACCTCCCTGACAGGGAAGGGGACAAGCCGGCCCTCATCATTAAGCGCGACACCGTTCAGCAGGTTGAGTATATCTGCAATTACCTTCAGCACAGAAGGGCTCTGGAGGTCGGCATTATCCTCGACAGCGACGAGGACAGGGAATACTTTTTCGAATTACTAACCGAGCGACTGGAAAATTACACGATCCAGACCTACAGCAGCAAGAGCCCCATAGGCAGTGAGAAGCTGGAATTCGACAGGCAAGGCGTCGTCACCGTCCTCCACCGCAAGAGCTGCAAAGGGCTGGAGTTCGATACTGTCTTCGTCCCTCAACTACAGGGTTTCTCGGTAGAAGATACCGACCTGGCCACATTCAAGATGAACCTGTATGTTATCTGCTCGAGGACAAGAACCGAGCTTGTATTTCTCTGCAATGGCGGGGAGAATTCTAATCCTAGTTTTTTCAAATACTTCCCAACTAGAGAGTCAGGGTTGATTGATTACAGAGAACAGAAATAATGGACCTAACCGCTAAGGCGACAGCCTACGTTCTGATATCAAAAAAATACTTCACACGGTATGTACTTATCTATGACGTCCTGCCTCTTGATCTGTGCTACACCGTCGACAGCAAGCCCTTCTTCGGTACCGAGACCCTCAGCAATTTGTTGGCCCACAACAAGATCAGCGAACAGGAAGTCATCCTGGAGCTCAAGGGAGAGGGGAGTGCACCTTATGCTCCGTTGTCCGACCTAATCAGTATCGGCTTCACTACACTGGACAGCCTGAATTTGTTCAAGGAAAGAAGCTACGATAACTTCGATGTGGGGCTGCTCAACTGCAGGGTAATGGAAGTCCCAGAAGCCGCATCCAGAAGCGATATCGAAGCCATACCTCCGGCCTCGGTTGACAAGTTCAGTTTCTCAGAAAAGATGGCGCTCGGCGACGCCGTTACCGCCCTTGCACACAACCAACTGCTTCACGATACCCAGCCTGCTGAAACCACGGAGAAGCACCTACTGCAAACAGAAGGAAGTGTCGACTACCTGTTGGGTACAACAGAAGCCGAACCGGCTAAGAGAGAGCTTGCGGCCAGCTTCTTCAGTCTGTGCGCCCGGTATAACCTTGACAAGGGTTGGCCGACAAGAGAACTCCTCGATACGTTTGAGGAGGAATCAAGCCCAGCGGTAAAGCAGACTGATGAGTTTAAACTCTGGCTAAGCACTGCGAGGAGACTGCTCAACAACGAAGAAGTGCACATACCGTTTTCCGATGACGGCGATATCACCCTGAGGGCCATGACGCTGGTGTTTCTTAACCCCGAGCAGCACAACCTAGAAGCAATGAGGGGAGCTGCCGGCTCCGAGGTCTACAAGCTGGCAGAGAAGTTTATTCTTGCCCGGAGCGGATATAGCTACCTCAGCGCAGAGGATCGTGGAAAGATCGGAGAGGCTCGCCCGCTCCTGCAGCAGTTCAATGCCCGTTTCCATAACCCTGCGGAGGCACAGCAAGAACAAACGCCTGAGCAGCACGAAGAGATTACACCTGCCGATGGGCAACAAGCCGAAGTAGGAGCCGACAGCAATGGTATGGACCTGCGCCAACATAGCTGGCTCACTTTCGGAGAGGAAAACGAGCAGGGTGAAGTCATCAGGATCAAAGGTATCAAGCCGACTTCTGGGTTCAGCCTAGATCTTGTATACCGAGAAAACCAGTGGTTTGCCCTCCGTATCATCGATGCCAGCGGACCAAAGAAAATGGATAAGTTTAAAGGGAAGTTAGCCGAGGAAATGGTCAATGTTCAGAAGGACTTACCTGATTCTTCACGTTTCGAGAAAAACGAATACGGCTTATTCCTGACCTTGCCCTTGGCTTGGGCCGAGAGCGCAGATCTCAAGTGTAGATTTGAAGAGCTATTCGATGTATTGAAAGCACTCAAGATCAAGAACCAAAGAACCAAAATAGCTTAGGAATAGCGATACATTTCAACTGGTATGTAATCAACAAAGGGAGGGTGACCTCCCTTTACTTTGCGCTCGGCTTAACATACTCAATCCTTGAAGCACTGCCGAACGTCCGTTGTATTGCCATCGAAGCAATCGTCTGGGATGTAAATCCGGCAGTTCATACGTACCCCGGAATAGTTTTCGGTGAATGAAAACTGTGTAGTAGTTGTTATGTCATTCCTTAACACCCTTGGATTTTTAGAGCGATTGCTGACGACAAATGTTCGGTCGCGTATCCGTTCAAATACCCTAAGCATCCCGCTCTCGGCCCCAATGTAAAAAGAAGCATTCATAAGCGCCTCGACCTGATCGATGCTATAGCTCTGAACCGGGTTGCTCTGGATATAGTCAATAGCATCTTCCAACCGGGTTATTTCGTCTGGGATAAGGCCAGCATTCTTCATCAGCCTCAATGAATAGTTGCACCCAATAGCAACACCCCTTGCCTCATCATTCCTTGCGTTAGGCATACTTTTCCTCTTGATTTAAATAGCAAATCTTATTTATATAATAGTTTAAACATATTGCATATAAAGCCAAACCATCGATATATCTAAATTTATTACCATCAAAACGTGACTTATAGTCCGTGGACTTATCCTGCCTATCTCCCTGATAATATAAATAAAGAGGAAAAGCCGATGACCGAAGACACCTACCCGGAAATTACCCACGAAGAGGCATACAAGGGATACACAATATTCATAGAGAACAACGCCGACCGGTACCGCGGCGGCTATGAATACACGGTATCCGACGGCGGCGACGAGCTCGAGAGTGGCCTCGTGTTCACGGTCGAGGACGGCATCAGCGAAGCCAAGACATTCATAGACTCCCTTTAGCCTTTTCCCTGTCTGCCAGCAGGCAAAGGAACAGATGGCTGTCGACCCCGAGAGCGGCAAGAAGGCGGTCCAGGGTATCCAGGGTGATGTTCCGCCTGTTGCGCTCGACGCCGGAAATAAAGGTTCGGTCTATTCCCGACAGCTTGGCCAGCCCCTCCTGGCTCAGCCCCCTTTCCAGCCGTAGCTCCCTCAGCAGCAATGCCGTATTTTCCCTCAGCGCCATTATTAACCCCCGGAAAAATCAGATAGGTTAGCCGGGTATGTTCTAGCGAACCACGGACTATAAGTCACATTTAGGAAATTTCACCCGGGTCGCCCGGGAGAGCTACGGCTGCCGCCTGAAGCCGTAGAGACCTGCGCGGTAATGTAATACAAAGGTAATACATTACCGCAATATTTCACGTAGACAGAAATGCCTACAACCTAGTGTAGAGCCCCGTTATTTCGGTGAAGACGCCTTCCAGCATATCGCAGTACACACCAGGCCGGCTCGACACCTCGCAATAGACTGGCCCATTCCCCTTCCTGGCAAATGCCGTTACGGTATAGGTGTCGCAGGGATCGAGCCGCACCTTTATGCGGCAGATCCCCCCACAGGCAAAACCGCCGTCTTCGGGCAGGTCAAACTGCAGGCCGGGGGCTTCCAGGGCAACGAACTGCCGTGCGCCTGTCATTGCCACGAAGCGGTTGCCCCCGAGCTGGCCGAGGATTGTCCTTGCAATTGCAAGCCGGTACGAAGAACTGCTCATGACAGGCCCTCCTGTTGTTCGAAGTCGGCAATAGCCTCGAGGAATATTTCCAGATCCTCGCATGTACGGATGCTGGGGCCTTCCGGCCCCATCGAGATATTCAGGGCGTTGACCATGACCTGCACGTTCGGGTTCGCTTCCTTCAGTTTTTCAAAGAGCCGGTAGAGGCGGTGATCGATAACGAACTCCCCCATACCGTGATTCATTGCTGTAGAGCCTGACGGATGCAACGGGGATACGTTGCTCGTACCATGCGGGTTAGTGATGCTTTGCCGGGAAAGGCTGGAATGTGACATAGCGTAGCTCCTTTGTTTGGGTTTTCATTGCCGTTTTCGCCTGGCTTCCCGCGCAGGCACAGGGTTCTGTACAGCAAAAGCGCGGAGCGTGCATTTCACTTTTGCTGTGCAGGTTCTGTGGCTGCAGGATCAGAAGCAGGCGGAAAGAAAGGCAATGCAAACGGTTCCCCGAACAAAGGAGGCCGAGCAGGCACATGGAAGGCCCCGGCAACTGGCAGCACTTCCCGCAGGGGACGAAAGCTCCTGCTCTGCCCAGCCCTGATTGTGACCCGAAGGGCCAAGACGTTGCGCAGCGCAGTTAAGCTTGGTCGAACCACCGAGAAGAGGGAGGCACGACCGAAGGCGAGGGGTGTGAGATAAAGCAGGTTGCCCGCAGGGTGCTGCTTCTATACATTGACAAGAAACCCGGACGGGATACCCGCTATACCGGCCAGCAGAATCCCTGAGGCAGGACGAAACTGAACGAATTCCCCTGAGGAACAAACCGAAAAACAGAAATCCCCAGCACCTCGAGACATTCCTCTAGTTCACTAGGCATACGATCACCTTGGCCACCGACGGAATCCCTACTGAATGCATGAACAATTGGCCAACGGCAGTATAAACAGACTGTGTGCCGGAAGATGCCTTGACCTCGAAAATTATTGGAATAGACCCATTACGCTCCAAAGCAAGATCAATTTTCTGAGTATTGAATACCTTGCCGGGGCCAGCATGCACTATGAACAACACGAATATATACAGTAAATCAACAAGTAATGTAACTTATTGATGAGTTTAGGTTTAATCTAAGTTAATCTCATACAATTGCATACAAAGAACAAGAGGTAAGCATGTTCGAGCAGCTCGCCGATGTATTCACATCCGCCGCATTCAAGTACCTTACAGCCGTCGATGCCAGCCCGGTATCAAACCAGCACGAGATCGGCGGGCTGGTTAATGCCGGCATAGGCGAAGACCTCGGGACCCCGGATGACGGCAGCCAAATCAAGATTGCCGCGACGCTCGTCTACCTCAGCGAGGAGGAAGGCGAGCCGGTCATCGTCGAGGATACCGTTACCTGGTACGATACACGCTACCAAGACCCCACCCGCTCCCCCGAGTGGAGGCTCTACTATAAGTCCAATGACGTCAGCAACAGGTTCGAGCCCGGCGACTTCTTCATGATAGCGGCCACGCACGAAGGGACACTGCTGATGATCTTCTGCCCACCGGGCAGCGAGTACGAGGAGCAGATCCGCACCCTTTTCGGCGTGAGGGATACCGAGACCAATAAGAGGGGGCTAACCGGCGTGCAGGTCGGACGGCCCGGGTTCGCCCTCCCCGTCAGGCTGATGTTCGCACGCTATGGTATCGAGATCGGCTCCGACGGCACCGACTACCTCGAGCTTATCCTAGACAGGTTTGGCGCCACCTTCCCCAAAACCAAAGATTTCTCAAAATTCGCACGTGACCTGACAAGGGAGATATCCCCGGTCGATACCCCCGACACGGCGCTCATAGAGTGGATGGAGACAGAGGAGTCGGCATTCAGGCAGCTCGAGAAACATATCGTGCAGCAGAGGCTGCGCGAAGGATTCGGCGAGAACGGCGACGATGTCGACGAATTCGTGCGCTTCTCGCTCAGTGTCCAGAACCGCAGAAAATCACGGAGCGGGCATGCCTTCGAGAACCATATCGAAACCATACTGCTTGCCAACGGTATCCAGTTCGACCGCGGTGCCAAAACCGAGGGGAGGCAGAAACCCGATTTCCTGTTCCCTGACAGTAAAAGCTACTCCGATACCAGCTTCCCCGGGGATAAGCTCCGAATCCTCGGCGCCAAGACGACCTGCAAGGACAGGTGGAGGCAGGTGCTGGCCGAGGCCAAGCGCATCCCGCGCAAGCACCTCATAACAATGGAGCCCGCTATCAGCGAGGCCCAGACCCAACAGATGGAAGAACTGCAGCTGCAGCTCGTGGTACCGGAAGCAATCCAGGCAAGCTACCAGCCGGCACAGGCCGAATGGCTGATGTCATTCAGGGATTTTATTGACGAAATCCAATCCATACAGCGCTAACCGATACCGATACAGAGGGATACAGCAATGCACGGAACGCAAACACCTGTCGGCAACGGCACCCCGCTAAGACAGCTGAATCTAAACAACAAAAATACCCAGTTCGAGCTCCTCAGCTACGACAAGCACCAGACCCTGGAGGGACTGCAGATAGAGCCGGTCGCCATGACCTACATACGGCACCTCGAGCAACTAGGCCTCGAGGTTCCCGACGTCACGACGGTGATCGCCCTTCAGAGGGGGTATAACAATGCGCGGTGCTTCTTCGTCTGGGACCGGAGCAAAAATGGGGCAAGCGAAGGATATATCAGGACACTTCAGCACCTTGCGCCCAACACCACCTACACAGTGACTTTCGATGAGGAAGAGTCTGATTTCTACTGCCACAAACCCGGCCAGCCAGAGACGACCTTTCAGCTCCAGGATTACCTGCGACGAAAAAGGAATCTCGTTACTATTCCTTTCCCCGGCATCCGGCAGAATGTCAGGGACACGGAAAGGCAGATGGCTGTTTTCTGGGGAAGGCTACACGGGGCTTTCGCAACAGGGGAAAATTTCAGGAACGAGGTTCTCCTCAACAGGGTAATGAAAAACTTCGTGGTCCAGCCGTTCTTCAGCTGGCTATGGGACCTAGACAGGATCGTCCTTTACAGGAAGCAGTACTGGGAGATCGAGCTCAAGCACAAGTACCCCTTCAGGCGTGGCGAGAACGCCCCTCTCAAATTCGGTATCAATGTAGGCCAGGCGAAGCTAGTCAGGGACTTGGGGCAGGCAAGTGTCCGCACCCTGCACCTGATCCTAGTCAAGCCGGACTGGAACAAGCACTCCGACCCCGGCTACCTTTTCAACCGCCGGGACATCAGCGATAAAGTCATGCTCATCGGCACCGAGCTGACCACGGCCAAGGCCGACGAGCTGCTGAACCAGAAAGTCCGGGAGAGTGACGAGACAACTAGCTTCACTGGAACAAACAAGAACCGTTTCCTCGAGATTCCCGCAACGGATTTCCATATCCTAGGTAGTTACCAAACCCCACCTGCGGTGGTCGCCGAGAATATCAAATTCCTGCTGAACGGAGCCCCTTTGGAAAAGGTCACTGACGAGCTTCTGGAAAGCTGTCGGATCAACAAATAGATCCCTCTAATAGCATCAAGCAAATCGGACATCGGTTCGTTTTTGACCCTTCCAGTATAAAATCACTGTATAAATCCACATAAAAAATAAAAATGGGAAAAATGTGTGATAAGATTTCACACAAACATCCCATGGATAAAAACAATGAAAGAAATCAGACTTGGCGACAGAGAAGAAGAGCTGAGAATTCAAAACGAGCAGCAGGAAACCAACCAGCTTCTGAAGCTACTTATCGAAGTGTATGACCAGAAGAACCTTGCCATCCAGTTAGCGAAGCTGTCCGACCTCAAAGAAGGTGCGGCACTGAAAACGCTGAAGATAGACCGCACAGAGCTCAACCGCTGGAGCAAAAGTCCGGAAAAATCGCCGATTGTTATTGATAAAAGGGCCCGGGACTTTATCAGACAGCAACTCCTGCCGTCAAAGCCATCGCACTGGGACAATCCAGAATTCACTTTCATTGATCTGTTTGCCGGTATCGGCGGACTCCGCAAAGGTTTCGAGGACATCGGCGGAAAGTGTGTTTTTACCAGCGAATGGGAACAGAAGGCACGACGCACCTACCTGGCCAACCATTATGTCGATGAGCGCGAACTGAATTATTTCCTGGCCGGAGAAGATGAAAATCCGGAGGAAAACAGCTCATTTATGGACATCACAAAAGTTACCCAAAGTGGTAACCCGCGGATGAACCGAGTAGAGAAGCGAGAACATATCAGAAAGCACATTCCCGAGCACGATTTACTTCTTGCAGGCTTCCCGTGTCAGCCGTTCTCACTGGCCGGTGTCTCCAAGAAAAATTCTTTGGGCCGTGAGCACGGTTTTAACTGCGACACTCAGGGAACCCTTTTCTTCGATGTTGAGCAGATCCTGGATGCGCGACAGCCGAAATTCTTTGTGCTTGAAAACGTTAAGAACCTGAAGAGCCACGATAAAGGAAATACATTTGCCACCATCATCCGCTCGCTTGATGCCGCCGGTTACTGGGTGGCAGATATTACAGATGCCGGAGCCGATATCGAAGATTCGATAAACATCGTGCGTAAGCGCAAACCTGAGCCGGTGATTATTGATGGCGCTCACTTTACCCCGCAGCACCGTGAGCGTGTTTGCCTTGTCGGCGTACGTAAAGACCTGACAGAGAAAGACCCGGCTCTGAAATCGATCAGCCTGACGGACATTCCCAAACCTGAAAAACGATATACATTGGCTGAAATCCTTTGTGAACTGACAAGCGACGAGAAAGAAAAATACACCCTGACTCCGAACCTGTGGAACTACCTGTATCATTACGCCCTTAAACACCAGAGCAAGGGCAACGGATTCGGGTTCGGACTGGTTGACCCAAAAAACGACAAAGCTGTAACCCGCACGCTTTCAGCCCGCTACCACAAAGACGGCTCGGAGATCCTGATCAACCAGCACGGCCTGGAAGACAGCTACTTGCAGGAAAAGCGTGAGCCAGCGATCCGTAAAAACCAGGAAAGGGAGCAGTTCGCGACCGCGTTTGCCAACAGGCAGAAGAGCAGCCAGCCGGAGATGACCGATGCCCAGTTTAAGGCTGCAGTAAAAGAAGGCGAAAAAAAGTACGACAATGAGCACGGCCGCTATGCACCGGAGTTCGACTCGCTGCACAAAACACCGCGACGCCTGACACCGCGCGAATGCGCGCGACTGATGGGCTTTGAAAAACCGGAACATGACCGCACAGAGGCAGACACTGATTTCCGTATCGTCTGTGCCGATGCCAGTGCCTACAAACAGTTCGGTAACTCCGTCGTGGTACCGGTTTTCCGGGCTGTAGCTGAGCTGATAAAGCCGTATATCAATAAGAGCAAGGCGACAAAACCACATAAAGAAAAGGCAGCATAACAAAGGTGACCGGACCACCACAGATATGCGCTAACGTTATATAATTAGATTGCTGCAAGGTACATGTAACACCGAACGTGAAAACGTTCGGTGTTTTTAATCGACAAAAAGCAATTTTTTCTACCTTGTTAACTTTATGTAGAGTTTACCGCTGAGCACATTTGACACACCGAACCCGACAAACAATACCAAGCCGGATAAAACAATAAGGAAAAAAAATGAAAATCTGGGCGGCCTATATGTAGGCTAAAGATTATGACATACCGCCAGAGCATGAAGATAAGGCAACAGTGTATATTGTACGTGCTAAAACACCCGTTACGTGTGCGGCAATAATAGATAACGACCCGGCATTACCTGATTATATTGCGCCATTTGTTCGTTATGTATTTGAAATTGGTGAGGCCTGTTACTTTGCCGATGATAATGACAGGAAGAGAGAACAAGTCTTAGCAGGACCATTTGAGACAAAGTGGGTGACCATGCCCTCAGAGAATGAGAATGTCACCATTTGGAGGAGAGAAGCGCCGGAAGACGTCTGGATAAACTTTTCCAGTGTGCTTAAATATCCTGAACAATCCCCCGGTAATTTTACATTCAAACCTGATCTTTGAGGCCGGAGGAAGAACTGTTCACCACGACCAGCACACCCGCCCCGCGCTGACAACTGCGAACGCTGAATTTGCAACAACGACGAGCATGAGCCAGGCACGGGCCTTTACCCCCCACCATTTCGCGGGGCACCGGGGTGGGCGGGGGACGTGGTGGCACCGAGGCGCTTGCGCCAGGTGATTGGCCGGCACGGCCAACATGCCGGAACGACCCGCGATGACAGACGGCACGGTGCATGCGACCGTGACTGCATGAAAACACGCCGTTTGTGTTTTGATGCGCCGAACAGCCCGGCCGGTGGCTTGCCCACGGGCCGATAAACATCGCCGGCTTGCCGGCAGCCTTACAGCCCGCTTTCCAGGGCTGCGCGATAATTTAACATAATGCTTTTATGCCTGAATTTGCCCAGCCGCCGACAGCTTGCCTGGCGATCGCGGCGTAGCAAGTTCGCATAAATTTCATTATGTTACAATTTGAGCCATACCCCGAGCCCGGGGATGGGGTTGGTAACAAAGCTTTTCAGGGCCCTGCATCCGGCCATTTTCAGCCCGGGTTTTGCGGCCATGACGTTGCCCTGGCGGTGTGATGCCTGCATGACGTTTGACCGCGAGGGCGCTTGAGCGTGATGGCCGCGAAACATCAGAGGGCGAAAACGGGCGGCGCTTTGCAGGGCGACATTACCCGGGGACAGGCGGTGCTGCACATTGTATCCAGCATCATCGGTGGCAGAGAACAAGTTATGTAACACCCATAGCTTACGCAAGTTACGTAACTCTCACAACTTGCGACACTGACGTAAATCTATATCCATGACTAGCGAAGGAAGCGGCTCCCCTCCCCTGATCTCGCAGGAATGGCAGCCCCCCGCCAGCCAGCACAAGACAAAGTCCAACAATTCATCAAAGGTGAAGCAGACGGGCCTCCTCAGGGCACATTCCCAGACAGTCAGCACGCGCCATCCATGCTCTTCCAGCCAAATACACGCTCGCCGATCCCGCTCGCGATTCCTCCTGAACTTGGCAACCCAGAATTTCCTGTTGCTTTTGGGAAGCCTGAAACCCGAGCATCCGGCATGAGCGTGCCAGAAACAACCGTGGACAAAAATCACGGCCTGGTGTTTCGGAAACACGAGATCGGGGGTTCCTTTCAGCCGACGGTCGTGAAGCCGGTATCGCATCCCGCGCGCAAAGAGGTGCCTCCTGAGATACAGCTCGAGCTTGGTATCTTTCGAAGGGTACAGGGTCATATCCGGCATCGCATCGTATCTCCCCGGATGTTGGCTCTCTCTCAATATAGACAACCGGCATACCGCACCGATCCAATCATCCGATACTATAGTCATTTCCAACATCGGCAGTTAAATACAGAGATATGAGACCCTCGACTAAAGACGCGGACAACTTTGACAGCGAACGCTATCTGGAAGGTGTGGAAAAATTCCAAGTGAAAGCTGTATACAACAAAGACTACTTCTTGCCCGCGGTAGCATGCTTCATCGAGTTGTTCACCCCTTCATCGAGCATCAGAACGATGGTCAAAGCCGCCGAAAAGCACATGCAGGTTTCCTCGGGAATTTCCGACAGCTCGCTGGACAACCTCAGTCAGCAGGGTGTAGGAAAAAAGACAGCCGAGAAATTTTTCCGTTTTTTCTTTCGCCTGAACCCCAAATTATTCAATCAGCTTGATTCACTGTGCGACATGACTGAGGCAGTTTATGAAAATGACAATTACTGGAAGTGGCTAGGAACCATCCACACTCTGAAAGCGCGGGAAGATCAAGAAAACGATGAGCTATCACTCAGCATCGCCTTCCTCGAGAAAAGGTGCCGACAGAGCAAGCAGCTCAATATTCGCTGCCGTGAGCAATGGGAAAAAAACCAAGAAATCTCGGAGTTCCTTGCGTTCTATTTCGACGAAGCAAACAGACATACCCTGCTCGACGACGACGAGATCAAGGCGCTGCAAGAGGGAATTGCCATCGCGCAGAAGAAGGACGGCAGCACTATTCCCGGGCATGCCGCAGTCAGCTTGCTCCAATACCGATTGGATTTCTACTTTCACCTCATGGCAACTCTCGAAGTTGGTATTCTGAGGTCATGGCTCGAATTTGACGAAGTCATCCAGAACCGGGTTCCGGATCTTTACCTGAAAGGGGTTTTCTGCGGTATGGCGGGGAGTCAGGGACAATCATCCCCTTTCAATCGTTTTCTCGACACATTGAAAGAACGCCTGAATCCCTGCGCACTGAAAGGCGGAAGCGCCCTGAGCGATTACAAACTAGCGACGCACATCCCCCTTCAAAAAGCTGACGAGCAGTACGTCACTCAGCATGAAGCGCAAAAACGGCAATTGCGAAAGTGGCGGGAAGGAAATGAATACCCGAGCCTGGACACCCTGGAGGCCATGATTAGCCGCTTGTTCGGCTTCAAGGACCAAACCCCCATTATCGCCAGAAGCCTAGCACTCATCGGATTCTTTTTTATCGGAATGGATCGGCTGCACAAACAGCTGCTCGAGGACAAGGAGATCACAGCTGAGTTGCTGGACAAAGCCTACGCCAGCTATCCGCGATACTGGCAGAATTATCGCCGAGAAATTTGGGACAAAGCCGGCTCCTGAAAGCCGGCTTATACAGGTTAGCGCTTAGGCGGGTTATTATCCCTGCCGCCACCTGACTTTTCGCCTGTTTTGCTTGGCCATCCGGCACCTTGAGATTTGGACATGCTGTAACTCCTTCATGTTAGTGACTTAACTCTGACCTTGCTCAGGCCAGACTTGTTTTCGCCATCAATATTCCCTGATACCAGGCCTGGCAAACAGAGGGGGAGGGAGCACAATTTTTGATTTTCCCAAAACCGTCTCCGCCTGCCCGGAAAACATCGTTTTCCCGTTCACCAAAAGCTATCGAGTGCATATAATCCAACAAGCTAAAGAAAGGAGCCCTGCCATGACCCTGTTGTTTGTTTACCTGTCCATCTCGGCGATTGCGTCAGCTTGGCTCGGCTGGGTGATGTATGCCCGCCTCGACCAGTTTGACTGGGCATTCAACAAATCGGAAATCTGGTTTACCTGGGGGACGAGCGCTGTTTTCTGGCCGCTGAGTTTGCGCCGGAAATATCTCCGGTGCCCGGAAGACATTTTCCGGGGAGACAGCACAAAAGACCAACTTGCAGAGGAGCATCGCAACCTAAACGTGATACGAGAGCGCATCTATCGCGGGGAGATTCCCTGCGGCGAAACCGTCAGCTACCGGCAGCGAGGAACCTACGCGACTTTCACGACACGGCCACAACACCTGGCGGCAAAACTCAGGGAGATGGGCGCGGAAGAGAGCGAATACGCCAACGACCATGCCTTCCTGCACTGGCTGGACAGCGCCGACCCAGATCTTCCGGGCGTATTCCCTGCGCCACTGAAAAGCAGGTACGCCAAAGCGGCCCTGACTGACCTGCACACAGCAAACCACGCTCAAGTATGGTGCTGGGAGTGCTGGCAGGATGTGCCTGGTCACGGGGCTGAAAAAATCACGGATGGAGCCAGGCCGGGCAGTACCTACAGGCGATACATTTGCGGGAACGGACACCTCCTGCTTTCACAGTTTTTCGCCCATTACTTTTTCGGACGAAAATCCTAACCCCCGCCGCTTCACATAGTCACTCAGGGTGCTCGGCGCGGCATCGATCAATCGCGCGGTTTCTCGGATCCCCAACCCCATCCCGAGGTATTTCTCGATCTGCTCGCGCCTGGCATCAAGCTTGAGGGTTTTGGCCTCCCCTTTCGGTCGCCCCAGCTGATAGCCGGCCGCTTTCCTGGCCGCTAAGGCCTCCTTGGTGCGCATCCGGATAAACTCGCGTTCGATCTCACCGGCCAGGCCGAGCATGGTGGCGATAATTTTCGATTGCAGCGAACCATCGAGCTGCATGTTCTGCTTGGCAATATAAACCCGGAGTTGTTTCTCCATGCACAGCTCGAGGATCTCCAGCACCTGCAACGCCGAACGGGCCATCCGGGTTACTTCAGAAAACACGATGGTATCTCCCTCTGTCATGCCTTCGAGCAGCGCGCCCAGCTTTCGCTGCCGCCACTTTTTGGCACCGGACACCGAATCTTCAACAAATACCAGGTCAGCCAACCCGGTTTTGTTGGCATACTCTAGGATCCCGTGTTTCTGGTTCAGCACGTCCTGGCTGTCGGTCGACACTCGCAGGTAAGCGTAATTGGCCATCCCATGCCCTCTGGTTGTAGCAAGAAGCCGCTGCAGCGGCTTCTTTTAATACAGCCGCATAACTTACGTAAGTTATTTATATTGCGCAAGTTACGTAACAATCATGCGTTACATATCAATATCGGCGGTGATCATGGCTTCCTGACAGAACTCCGACAGATAAGCATTCAAAGCCACTTTCCCTGCTGGCTCATCCACGGCATCGAGATCTCGCATCCTGGTAATGACCTTCCGGGCAATTTCCTGGTTGCTAATATCTTCGCTTTGGCGGCATTCCTTGCCTTTAAAAATGACCATCTGACTTTCGACACCATCAGCCAAACCCATAATGTAAAGCATCGAAATATCAAATCCCCGATCCCCTTGCTCACTAATCGCCAGTAGCTTACCAGCAGACAAGCCAGTCCATGCTGAGGCGTAAGGCGACATCAGCATCAATGACAAAAACCAAATAACAATGAATCTTCTGAACATAAGTCCTCCTAGTCATTCAATATCCAAGATTGACCTGGAGGACACAAAACCAAGAAACAACTATGCGACCATGCGCACAATATCAAAGCGTACGACCCAATGATAGAACATATTTCTATGCAAATTCTATTGACATCTATGACTTTCTATAGGAATCTATACTCAATCTATAAGACCTCAAAGGAACAAAAAATGATTACAGTCCAACTACCTCTGGATGAAGAAACATTATCTCTATTATTAAACTCTCCAAATAAACCGGAAGAAGGGCTAATAACATACATCCAGGACATCCTATATCAGCATATATCTCAAGAATCTGAAGTCGAATTTCCTGACCAGGATCAACTTTTAAAAAAAGCGTTAAAAATGGCCGAGGACCTAGAAAAAGGAACTCAATTCATTTTCCATTCTTTATTTGAAGAACACTGGTCTAAAGTTAAGCAACCCAGAGTATTTGGCAGAACTTTCAGAAAAAAAGTAGAAGAGATGGGAATAGCAAAACACCATAGTAAAACTAGTGATAACAAGGCTATATACATTAGACAATAACAAGTAGATATAATAAGAAAGTCCATTTTACAATGGTCTTTCTTTCATATTTTAAATGGTATATTTTACAAGTGATAATAAATATTAGTAATCAGTTGATTCCTTTAACCAAATTGCGACAGTATATCGAAATAGCGACAAAGCATGGTGGCTCTTGGTACCACACAAATAAAGGGATTATTGAAAATGGAGCCAGTTCAGAGTTTGCCGAAAATTTCACACTATTTATGCGATCTAAATTAGGCGATAATCACTCAAAAGTGTGCCTAACAATTTATGACTATTGGTGTAAAAATGATGATAAAAAAACAAATATAATTATTGACTATTACCTTTAAATACCAGGAATATTAAATAATTACTTTTTATAACATCGCCATTGTAAACATTGATAATAATTTTTTATATAGAGTATCGCAGTATACGGGTAGTAGAAACTCTACTGATACCCCTTCCAGTTTCAGCCAAACAAACTAAATCCACTACTACACAATGTGGCTGTTTTTGACCAACCAACTCAGCGAATCACTGTTTTACAAACGCTCTACAGATTATAGGTCAATAATTTATAAAATAAAACGCAGATACTTTATCACCACAATAACGCTATAACACTGAAACAGTAAAGGCCGTATAGAGCGGCCTTTTTTACATTAGATTAATGGGTATTCCTCGGTGCAATCTGTGAAATCCTTGAAGGGGAAAGATTGTATCTTTTTGCGACCACATCGGTTCTTTCGCCAGATTTAACTTCAGCCTGAATAGCAGCATTTCTAAATTCTAAAACTTGTTTTTCAAGCTTTGCGATTGATTCACCTTGACTTTGAAGAATCTTATCATGCGTCTCAATTTTTTTTCCTTGGCTAGCAACTGTACTTACAAGCTCTTTCTGAGCCATCGCTATATGTTTCATGGCTTTTTCTAGATTTTTAGACATACCGAAACCTTAATTTAATCAATTAAATTGAATTGATTAAATTAAGGTTCCCTTCAAGAAATGTCAATCAAAAACATCAAGAATATGAACAAAATGCATACCCCGATATACCACACACTTTTCCTCAGTTCGGAAAGGCGATTTCAGATAATGCTACACCACTATCAAACAGCCTGCTGCATCCGGGTTCTGAACGCCTCATTCAGCGGCATATCTTCCGGCAGGGTGATGATCCCCATTTCCACCGACTGAATTGCCAGCAGGTGCTTCTCGTTGAGCTTCCCCTCGAGCGGCCAGGCCATGACGATCTGGTAGGCTTCGCGCGCCAGGGCCAGCATCGGATTGTCAGGTACCGTTTCCTGCGCCAGTTTCTCCCGCGCTTCTTTCTCGGCCCGGTTGTCACTGCTGCGCCAGCGGTACAGGAACTCAACCGCCACAATCCGCCGACCGTTCATCACCGGTGCAAAGCCGAAGTTGCCGGTTTTCTCATCAAGCAAAAATTCCAGCTCCCGGCGAACTTCCTCGCACAGGGACATTTCCTCGATCGGTTTCTTGATACAGCGCTCGATGAACACCTTGTTCTGGCCGTAGCTTTTCTTGAGCAGCTTTCCCTTCTCGTCAAGCAGCCCGTAGAGGCCGTGAAGCGCCTCTATGCGTTGGGGGTGCAATTGCGTCCCGCTGTCCTTAAAACGCGACAGGAGCGTGTACAGGCGCTTGGAGTGCTCTGATTTGAGGCTACGGAAGGCATGGTGGTTAATCTGGGCGTGGCCGGCGGAATAATCGACGTAGGCATTGATCAACTCGCTGTTCGGAACAATGGTCAGCGACCCCTGAGAGTATTTCACCCGGGCAAACAGCGGGATGAAATCGAATTCCTCGGCTTCCTCGTTCTCCAGCCCGACCTTACGACCGGCCAGGCGCTCGGCGACCGGGCGCAGCGTCGGGTAAAGCTGCTTGGACGACAACCCGAACCAATCTTTCAACACATCGATATGGAAGGTGTACTGGGGGGCATGGATATCGCGCTTTTCCAGGAAATCGGTCCAGTGCTCCCGGTGCAGGCGGGAGAGGAACAGCGCCATCATGTCGTGCTCCCGGGCCGTCAGCCCGAGCTGGCTGAAGATCAGCTCATGGCTCTTTTTGAAAAACTGGTTCGGCAACTCACGGGAATTTTCGGTCGTTACCTGGAAGCGCTTGTCCTTGTTGTCGGTCAT
>NZ_CP099736.1 GCF_025398175.1 Photobacterium sp. TY1-4 | reverse complement strand
GGCAGGTTTTCCATCAATAACACAATTCTGGCATTAGATAACAGAATTGTGGTGTTGGCAACCGGTGATTGCCGCAATTGTCAGTGATGTCCCCCCAGGATACGACGCCGCGATCGTGTGACAGGGTCACACTATGGTGATTCAGGCCTTAGGCGCATGCGGACACGATTGCTTGGGTGAGCAAAAGCGGGCGGCAGTGCTGGCTCAGAGCAGGGGAGCATCTGCGCCGTGTGATGAGACGATTCACGCTCAATGTTCTGCAAAGCGGGTATCGTTTGGGTGTGATGGGGTGGATTTAATGCTGGGGAGTGAGTTTTACTGTTGATAAAAGTTAAAGTTATAGTGCATTAGAAGTTCGTTCAATACCAACGCAATGGAACGGTTACAGCGGTCTTGCCGGTGCCGGTATAGGGGACTTGATTCAGGATTATTTTGAATGATGTCAGTAAAGACAGACACTACTGACAATAAAAGCAGCTATATTTATCGAAGGCAAAGGGCTTTGCTGCACTTGATGTGATCAGGCCTTACCAGGAACGGGCATGATCACTCATACGGCCACTACGCCAATCGAGATCCCCCTTTTCCGCCAAGTCAGAATAATCACGGAGTCATACTCATGAGTAAGGACAACGAGCATTACCTGAAGACAGAGCTGTATACGTTAATCAAACAAGAAACTGAAATTTTCGAGTTTCTCCAGGCGGGCTCGCTCGATGGCTTGTGGTACTGGGATTTAGAAAAGCCGGACCATGAATGGATGAGTCCGAAGTTCTGGACGTTACTGGGTTATGATCCCGCTGAGAAACAGCATTTGGCCGCCGAATGGCAGGACTTAATCTTCCCGGAAGATCTCCAGGTGGCGATCAATAATTTTGAACAACATTGTCAGGATCCCCTGCACCCCTACGATCAGATGGTCCGCTACCGACACAAGAACGGCTCCACCGTCTGGGTCCGCTGTCGGGGCATCGCAATCCGCGATCCGTCAGGAAAGCCGATCCGCATGCTCGGCGCGCACAACGACGTCACGGCACTGAAGCAAACCGAAGAAGCGCTGCGACAGAAGAATCTCGAACTTGAGCAGCTTGCACTGCGCGACCCGTTAACCTCGCTCTATAATCGACAAGCGTTCAGCGAACTGCTGGAGAAGGAGCTTGCCAGAAGCATTCGTTACCAAACCCCTTTTTCAGTCGCGGTCATCAATATCGACGACTTTAAGGCTGTTAACCATCACCAAGGGTATCAGGCCGGTGATCAGATGCTGCGCTCGGTGAGCGAAGTGCTGTTGGCAGCAGCCAGGTACAGCGATACTGTGGCTCGTCTGGCCGGTGATGAGTTTATCATCCTGATGTGTCAGGCCAGTACTCAGGAGAGTAGAACAGCCGGCGAACGCTATCGGGCAAACATTGAACTGTTTCTCAACCAGCAAAACATTAAAGTCAGTATCGGGCTGACCTCGTTCACCGCCCCATCCAATTTGTGCACAGCCCTACTTCACCCGCTCGCAAAAGAATTAATATCCCAGGCAACTCAGGCACTGGACGATGCCAAAGCAAATGGTAAGAATCAGGTCTGTCATTTCACTGACCGAACCCGGAGCCAATAACAAGCCGGCCCCTGGCGGGATCACCACAGCCCAGGTGAACCGCCTCTGAAGCCGCTTAAACCGCGATCACCTCAACCCCTCGCTCGGCAAAATCCTGAATACAGCTTTTCGGGAAATACTTATCGGTGATCACTTTATCAAAACTGCTGATATCCACGGCATGGAAGGTCGCCACCCGGCCGTATTTCGACGAGTCGCTCACCAGGTAGTTATTCTGCGCCGCCGCAACAATGGCCTTTTTGACCAGCACTTTTTCTTCGCTCGGGGTGGAAAGCCCCCGCAGGTTCCAGGAGGAGGTGGAGACGAATGCCAGGTCGATATTCATTTCACGCAGCAGGTTCGCCGCTTTTTCTCCGATACAGGATTGGTTATGGCGGTCGACTTTGCCGCCGGTGTGATAAAGCACGCACTCCGAGTTGGCCATCAGATAGGCCGCAATCGCAAAATCATTGGTGATCACCGTCAAGTCGCTGCGCTGGGTGAGTTGATGGGCGATTTCCAGGGTCGTGGTCCCGGCATCAAGATAAATCGTTGTATGCGGGCGGATCAATTCAGCGGCGTAGAGGCCAATCTTGACCTTCTCTTCCCGCTGCTGGGTGATTTTATCATCATGCGGCAGCTCGATATGGATCGATTCCGTCAGTTGCACCCCACCGGAGACCGACATCACTCGCCCGTCAGCTTCCAGCTTGGCGATATCCCGGCGGATAGTCATATGTGACACATCCAGCTGCTGGGTCAGCTCGCTAATACTGATGACTTGCTGGTTACCCAGTAACGCCAAAATGGCGCGCTGACGTTCGGCTGGAATCATATTTATTACCCATCTCTTACTCAAATCCGGAAAAAGCATAACACGTTATGCCGCCAATGTGTGAATATTTGTTAAACATTGAGAATTCATTCTCTGTAAGCCTCTGATCTCACGCTATAGCCTGCAATTAATGTCTCTTATCTCACAACGATTCACAAAAACACCCCGAAAATATGTTAATTTTTGTGACGGGCATTGCAGTAATGTTTCAATGAACGACTAGAATCACAAACATGAACATTAATTCACAAAATATAACAACCCAGAGAAGGGGAGAGAGATGAGCATAATCCAATCGGTCGCGGTGATCGGGCTGGGCTCCATGGGCATGGGCGTCGCGAAATCTTGCCTCCGTGCCGAATTCGACGTGTATGGGATTGATATCAATCCGCAGGCTTTGGAAACACTGACGACGTGTGGTGCCAAAGCAACCGCAACCAGTGCCGTGCCGTTCGCAAAAGCGCTTGATGCCGTTGTCATTGTGGTGGTCAACGCGCAACAGGTCAGAACGGTGCTGTTTGACTCGGGGCTTGCCGCGGCGCTGAAGCCGAATACCCCGGTGATGGTCTGTGCCACCATCTCTGCTGAAGATGCCAAAGCGATTGCTGCTGAGCTGGCCGTCTATGCATTACCGATGCTGGATGCGCCGATTTCCGGCGGGGCCGCGAAAGCTGAAGCGGGTGAGCTGACGGTGATGGCGTCTGGCCCGCAGTCCGTTTTTGCCCGGCTGGAGCCGGTGCTGTCCGCGGTTGCCGGCCAGGTCTATCCTGTCGGTGACGCGATCGGGATGGGCTCTACGGTGAAAATTATTCATCAGCTGCTGGCCGGGGTCCACATTGCTGCCGGTGCAGAAGCCATGGCCATGGCGGCACGCGCCAATATTCCGCTCGATTTAATGTACGACGTGGTCACGCATGCCGCCGGCAATTCCTGGATGTTTGAAAACCGGATGAAACATGTCGTCGACGGCGACTACAGCCCGACATCCATGGTCGATATTTTCGTCAAGGATCTGGGCCTGGTCGCGGAGACGGCCAAGTCGCTGCACTTCCCGCTGCCGCTGGCCAGTACGGCACTCAATATGTTTACCACGGCCAGCAATGCCGGATACGGGAAAGAAGATGACAGTGCCGTCATTAAAATTTTTCCGGGTATCACGCTGCCGAACAAGGAGTAAAAACGATGTTATTAGGTGTCATCGCGGATGATTTCACAGGCGCCACGGATATTGCAGGTTTCCTGGTCGCCAACGGCATGAAGACCATTCAGCTGAACGGTGTCCCGCAGGCACAAGCTGCGGTTGAGGCGGATGCGGTTGTGATCAGCCTGAAAAGCCGCTCCTGTCCGGTCAACGAGGCCATTGAACAATCGCTCAGTGCCCTGAAATGGTTGCAGGATCAAGGTTGCCGGCAGTTTTACTTCAAATATTGTTCGACCTTCGACAGCACGGCTGAAGGCAATATCGGACCGGTCACCGATGCGCTGCTCGATACGTTGGGGGAGTCATTCACGATTCTCTGCCCGTCGCTGCCGGTCAACGGCCGCACCGTCTATCAGGGCCATCTGTTTGTTCAGGGCTCCCTGCTTAACGAGTCAGGCATGCGCAACCATCCGGTCACGCCGATGAAAGATGCCAACCTGATGCGGCTGATGGATGCCCAGGCAAACGGGAAAACCGGACTGGTCGCGTACCACGACATTGCACAGGGAGCCGCTCAGATCGCCGCCCGCTTTGAGGCGCTCAAGCAGCAGGGCTGTCGTTATGCCGTCGTCGATACGCTCGATAATACCCACCTGGCCTCGATTGGTGAGGCTTGCCGAACACTGAAACTTATCACGGGCGGCTCAGGCCTCGCAGCCGGGATTGCACACAACTGGACGGAGTCGCTGTCTGATCAGTCCGAAGCGATGCAAGCCGGGCAGCCGGCACCCGGGCCTACCGTGATTTTATCCGGCTCCTGCTCGGTGATGACCAACCGTCAGGTGGCAGCCTACCAGTCACAGGCGCCGCATTTTGCGCTGGATGTGCAGTCGTGTCTGAGCGAGCCGCACTATGTCGATACGGTCTATGACTGGGTCGTCTCTCACCTGGGCAGTACACTGGCCCCGATGGTTTATGCCACCGCCGAGCCGGAGATCCTGCACGCTATTCAGGCAGCGTATGGTGCCCAGGCTTCAAGCCAGGCAGTCGAGCAGTTCTTCCATCGCCTGGTCCAGCGCCTGCAACAGCATGGTGTCACCAACTTCATTGTCGCCGGCGGCGAGACATCCGGTGTGGTGACCCAGAGCCTGAACGTCAAAGGCTTCTACATCGGGCCGCAAATTGCACCGGGCGTGCCGTGGGTCAAAGCAACCGATCAGCCGCTCTCGCTGGCACTCAAATCCGGCAACTTTGGCGATGAACAATTCTTTACAACGGCACAAGGGTTTATCCATGACTGAACAACAATTAAGAGCGCAGATGGTGAGCCTGGCACGCTCGATGTTCGAACGGGGCTATGCCACCGGCGGTGCGGGAAACCTGTCGCTGAAACTGCCTGACGGCAACTTCCTGGCCACGCCGACAGGCTCCTCGTTCGGCCGCCTGGATGCCAACACGCTGTCTGTGGTAGACATCGACGGGAACCACCTGTCAGGGGATAAACCGTCGAAAGAAGTCGCGTTCCACCTGGCCATCTACCGCAACAACCCGGCGTGCAACGCCATTGTGCACCTGCACTCGACCTACCTGACTGCGCTGTCCTGCCTGGAAGGGCTGGACCCTGACAATGCGATCCGTCCGTTCACGCCATACTACGTTATGCGGGTGGGGCAGTTGCCGGTCATTCCTTACTTGCGTCCGGGGGATCCGCAAATTGCCACCGAGCTGGCCAACCGTGCCGGGGATTACCGGGCATTCCTGCTGGCCAACCATGGCCCGGTGGTGACCGGGACGGATTTATGTGACGCCGTGGATAACGCCGAGGAGCTCGAAGAGACCGCCAAGCTGGCGCTGATGCTCGACGGCAAAGCAATTCGTTACCTGACGGCGGCTGAAGTAACTGATCTGAAAGGGAGAGGGAAGTAATGGCCCGTTTTGCTGCAAACCTGACCATGCTGTTCACTGAGCAGCCGTTTCCGGCGCGCTTTGCGCTGGCGCGCGAAGCCGGCTTTCAGGCGGTGGAATATCTGTTTCCGTATGCTTATGAAGCCGACGAGCTGGCCGAGCTGCTGCAAGAAAACCAGCTGGAGCAAGCACTGTTTAACATGCCGCCGGGCAACTGGGGCAGCGGCGAACGCGGCATCGCCGCCTTGCCGGGGCGTGAAGCCGAATTTCGCGACAGCGTGGCGACCGCACTCCACTATGCCAGGGTGCTGAAGTGTCCGAAAGTTCACGCCATGGCCGGGATTGTTGACGCGCGCTACAGCGATGAGCAGCACCTGGAAACGTTTGTGGCCAACATCCGTTATGCCGCAGACCAGTTTGCCGAGCATGGGATCACGCTGCTGATCGAGCCGCTCAACAGCCGGGATGTGCCGAACTACTTGATTGCCCATCAGCGTGAAGCAGCAAAGATCATCGCGCGGATTGATCGGCCGAATGTGAAGCTGCAGTTTGATGTCTACCACGCCCAGATCATGGATGGCGATCTGACCACGATGATCGGGGATTTAGCGCAGACCATCGGTCACGTCCAGATTGCTTCTGTACCGGACCGTCATGAGCCGTCAGAAGGAGAGGTGAATTACCCCCATATTTTTGCCGCGCTGGATCAAGCGGGCTACAGCGGCTGGATCGGCTGCGAATACAACCCGAAAACAGGCACCAAAGAAGGCCTGAGCTGGGTAAAACCGTACCTGTAACAGGAAGTACAAATGAGATATCACGACAAGGATAATCCTATGAACATCGTAATTACCGGTGGCGCCGGATTTTTAGGCGCCATGCTGACCCACACCCTACTGGACCGCTACCCGGACATTGCCTCACTGACAGTGGTTGATCGGGTGCCGTTGCCCGAAACCGCCCTCACTGACGCGCGCGTGACCTCTGTGGTTGCCGACATCACCAATGCCGCTGATGTCGAGACCCTTGTGGATGCTGACACCACCCACGTATTTCACCTGGCGGCCATTGTGTCGAGCCACGCAGAAGAAGATTTTGATCTCGGCGTTCAGGTCAACCTCACCGCAACGCAACTGCTGCTGGAAAAATGCCGCCAGGTCAACCCGGCGATCCGTTTTGTCTTCTCCAGCTCACTGGCTGTCTTCGGTGGTGCATTACCGGCTGTGATTGAGCCGATGACCGCCACTCAGCCGAGTTCGTCATACGGCACTCAGAAAGCCATGTGCGAGCTGCTGGTCAATGACTACGGCCGCCGGGGTCTGGTTGATGCCATCTCCGTGCGCCTGCCGACCATCTGCATTCGTCCGGGGACGCCCAACAAAGCTGCCTCTTCTTTTGTCAGCGGGATCATCCGCGAGCCGCTCAAAGGCGAGCGCTCCAACTGTCCGGTGGCGCAGGATCTGCCGCTGTGGATTTCCAGCCCGGCGACGGTGATCAACAACATTATTCACGCCAGCCAGCTACCCGCAGAGTCCATCAAGGGTTTCCGTACCTTCAACCTGCCGGGGATCCAGGTGACACCGGCCACTATGCTGGCAGCGATGGCAGACGCGGTGAGTCCGGCACGGGTGGCGCTGGTCAGCAACGAGCCGGATCCGGCCATTGCGCAGATTGTGGCGAGCTGGCCGCAGGCATTCAACAATGAGAAAGAGCTGGCGCTGGGCTTTCAGGCAGACAGTGATTCTCAATCGGTCCTGGCGATGTATCTGAGCCAGTATCCGGTCTCACAAGCGGAGGCGGTGTAATGTTACCTATTTCAGTGATTGGTTTGATTATTGCGGTATTTGTCCTGATTTTCCTGGTCCTGCGCACCCGAGTCCACGTCCTGATCGCGATGCTGGCGGCTGCCTGTATTGCCGGCCTGATTGGGGGGCTGAGTGTTGATGACACCATGGCCGCGATCAGCAAAGGCTTTGGCGGCACCCTGGGCGGGATCGGGATCGTGATCGGTCTCGGCGTCATGATGGGGGCGATCCTGGAAACCTCCGGCGCCGGTGAATCCATTGCCTACCATTTCATCAAGTGGCTGGGGAAAAAGCGGGAAGAAATGGCGCTGGCCATTACCGGTTATATTGTCAGTATCCCTGTGTTTGTCGACAGCGCACTCATTATTCTGTATCCGATTGCCAAGTCGCTGGCGAAAACCTCACAGCGATCAATCCTGACCCTGACCGTAGCACTGGCCGGTGGTCTGGTGGTGGCGCACCACTGTATTCCGCCAACACCGGGGCCTTTGGGTGTGGCCAGTATTTTCGGCGTCGACATCGCTTCCATGCTGGGTCTGGGCCTGCTGATTGCGCTGCCCTGTATCTACGGCATCGTCCTGTACGCACGCTGGCTGGAAAACCACTTCCCGGAGTACATGACACCGCCGAGCCTGGCGCATGAGTCCGAAGATCTGAAGCAAGTCCATGACAACTACATGGCGTCGAAGGCCTCGAAAACCCTGCCTTCGCTGACCAAATCCATTATGCCGATTGTCGTGCCGATTTTGCTGATCCTGGTGAAGTCGCTGATGTCACTGGCTGAAAAGCAACTGGGCATGGAAGGGCTGTCGGCCAGTGCTGTGGGGGCGACCATCAGCTTCCTGGGTCACCCGGTGATTGCCCTGTCGATCAGTACGCTGCTGGCGGTCTACACGCTGACACCGTACCTGGATAAAGCCACCACAACCCACAAACTGGAAGAAGGGATCTCCACTTCAGGGATCATTCTGCTGGTCACCGGTGCCGGTGGTGCACTGGGCAGTGTCCTGCGCGAATCGGGCGCTGGTGCTGAGATTGCCAACCAGATTGCGGCGCTGTCGATTTCACCGATCATGATCCCGTTTATTATCGCCACTCTGGTGCGCGTCATTCAGGGCAGCGGGACGGTCTCGATGATCACCGCAGCCTCGATTTCTGCCCCGGTACTGGCGGAAATGGAAGGGATCAACATGCTGTTCGCGGCATCAGCCGCCACCATGGGCAGCCTGTTTGCCGGTTACTTCAACGACAGCCTGTTTCACATCGTCAACCGCCTGATGGGTGTCACCGAGGTCCGTAAGCAACTGGTGATCTGGACGGTCCCGACGACGATTGCCTGGGCGATTGGTGGCGCACTGGTGATGATCATGAACCTGATGTTCGGGACACACGGCAGCTGGTTTGATCCGGTGGTCCCGGTGGGGGTCCTGGCAGGTTGCATTTATTTTGTAAAGTCGCAAAGTAAGCCGATGGTGGAGAAAGCTGCATAAGCGTTCAACACACCATGCCTTATCGCGAACATTAAGCAAAGCCCGCCGGTGATACGGCGGGCTTTTTGATGTCAGCACTCGGGATCTCTGTCCTGAAATCAACGCTGGACACATTCCCGGGGCAATCAAGCCAGGCACTCCCATAACACCCCAATCACACACATCCAGCACACAAAATGATGTGTAGATCTTCCAGCAAGGAAGCCGCGGCTGAACCACCTTACCTGTTAGAACAAAATAGGGCCGAAAAAATCGGTAGTACAAAACAGAGCAACCAAAAATCGGTCGTACAAAATAGGGGGCTATTTTGTCCGTCAGTAGACGAGTAAGGAAAAATTTCACGTACCCATTGTGGTCATTTTCACCTTACCGTTCGGCTAGCAAAAACCAGATCAGGGATCAAGCTGATTCGGATTGATTTTAGTAGGCTCAGCTTAACCATTAGGGTATACCCCACTGCGACCACCTAATTACGGCACAAAACCCTTCACGCGACCATTCAAATGCGATAGAATAGTTTGAGACCATCTATATGCGATATTCAGGACATTTTTGACACAAGGACGCGCCGATGTTCATCCGGGCTTACCTGCGGGCCTCCACCGACGAGCAGAATGCCGAGCGGGCCAAAGATACCCTCAACCGCTTTGCCACCGATCACAACCAGCGGATCGCCAGCTACTACATTGAGAATGTAAGCGGCGCCCAGCTCGAGCGCCCGGAGCTGCAACGACTGCTGACCGACACCCAGGACAACGACATCCTACTGGTCGAGAATATCGACCGCCTGACCCGCCTTAACGAGAGCGACTGGAAAAGCCTGAAGCAGAGCATTGAGCAGAAAGGGCTGCGGATTGTCAGCCTGGACGTGCCGACCTCCTGGCAGGCCATCGACAGCGCGCGGATGACCAACAACGATCCGATCATCAAAGCGGTGCTCGATGCCATCAACAACATGCTGATCGACCTGATGGCCGCCATGGCCCGCAAGGACTACCTCACCCGGCGCGATCGCCAGGCCCAAGGGATTGAGCGCGCCAAGGAAGAAGGCAAATACCGCGGCCGGCAGGCCGACCCCGAACGCCACCGCAAAGTGCATTACTACCGCCATGAGAAAGGCCTGAGCCTGAGCGAAGTCGCCGAAGCGACCGGCTACAGCCGATCGCAGGTGTGCCGGATTTTAGCGAAGGGTACGGAAGCGGGGTGAGGTTTCACTCCGTGTTACTAGACGGGGCAAAACCGCTGAGTGGTAGTGTTCAAAGTTTTGTGTCTTTTCCTACACTTACTGAAAAAGGGAGAGACACATCATGGCTGATAAATACGAAATCGATATCCAGGCCTTTGCTAAGGCACTCCAATCCGGTCAAAATCTCAATGGCAAGGATGGCCTGCTCACGCCGCTGATCAAGCAGATCACTGAAGCTGCTCTGGGGGCAGAGCTGGACGAACACCTGACTAAAGAGACCTCGACCAACCGCAGAAATGGCTCATCTAAAAAGACCGTCAAGACATCTTCTGGTGAGTTTGAGTTGGAAACACCGAGAGACCGAAACGGCTCATTCGAGCCGCAGACGGTCAGGAAATACCAGACCCGCCTGACAGACGAAATGGAAGGTAAGATCCTCTCCCTGTTCGCTCTGGGTAACAGCTATCAGAACATCCGAGAGCATCTCTTAGATCTATACGGCATGCGCATCTCAAATGGCACGATCAACGCCATCACCGACCGCCTAGTGCCTGAACTCAGAGCATGGCAGGAAAGGGATCTGGAGCCGCTTTATCCCTTCGTCTGGTTAGATGCAATTCACTATAAAATCAAGGAGAACGGTCGCTTCATCTCCAAAGCTGTATACACCATTTTGGGCCTGACCGTTGAGGGCAAGAAGGAGCTTCTGGGACTGTATCTGTCTGAAAATGAAGGTGCACATTACTGGCTCAGTGTATTGACCGACTTGCAGAACCGCGGCGTTAAAGACATTCTGATCGCCTCAGTTGATGGCCTGAAAGGCTTCCCTGAAGCAATCGAAACCATTTATCCCGAGACAGAGGTGCAGGTCTGTGTCATTCACCAGATCCGCAACTCCATGAAGTACGTCGCTAGCAAAAACCAGAAGGCCTTTATGGCCGATCTCAAGTGTGTCTACAAGGCTGCAACACAGAATGCTGCGGAGCAGGCGCTGGACGAGCTGGAAGCAAAATGGGGCAAGCAGTACCCGTTAGTCATCAAATCCTGGCGCAGCAAGTGGGACAATCTGTCGGTATACTTCAAGTATCCCGAGCAGATCCGGCGGGCCATCTACACTACCAATGCGGTTGAGGCGGTGCACCGGCAGTTCCGCAAGCTGACTAAAACCAAGGGCGGATTCGCCAACGAAACCAGCTTGCTGAAGCTGCTCTATGCGGGGATGTTGAAGGCCTCCGAAAAGTGGACGCATCCGGTTCAGAACTGGAACCTGACACTATCCCAGTTGAGCATCCACTTCCCGGACAGGGTCGATCAATATGTGGATCTGTGACTTACACTGACACAGAACTATGAACACCCTCCGCTGAGTTTAACACGTCATTTTTATATTTTATTTTTTAGCATACTTGTAAATTCTCTACTTCTGCTTGCATCATTGTTACTATAACCACTATCCTTTCTTGTCTTTGCAATTATCTTGCATGCCTCTATACAAAACGTTCTAAATTTATCAATATCATCAAGAATTGGCATAATCAAATCGTGTTTTTTAAATTCCTTTTTCAATATTAAATAGGTCAGGAATGCAACATGATATTTAAATTGCTTGTATTCCTTTTTTAAACTCCTTCGTTTAAACAACAACTCCAATCTATTCATTACTAATGCTGACATATAATATTGATACAAGTTTTTAGTCGAAGCAAACAAAACCTTATTATTACTTTCCATTAACTCACCAAAGTATCTGTGTGTACTTTGCGGTTGTTCTAGTATTATTGCAACATGTGATTTGACAAGACCTGCCAGTGTTACCACTTGGAAAGGTTTAATTTTAGGATTACCAAGATATTCTTTAGATCTCCTTTCATAATAAATAGGTCTTTTTAACTCACCTTCTTTTGCTTTGAAAAACTCTTCTAAGTCCTTATGGAATGGTTTTAATGATTCAAAAGCTTCATCTTTAACTTCAGTCTGTCTGTTTGTTGCTCTAATTATCTTATTGATCACTTCTTGATCATTGGTTTCAATTATTTTTACTACTATATGTGTTTCTTGTGATATATCCTCCTTGTTCTTATAAAGGATATGGCTAGATTGGCAACCATTAACAATTTGGAAATCAGTAAGTTTAAGCTTTGAACCAACTTTATCTACTTTTTTTGCAATTATTGTTATACCATTATTAAGCAATGGCAGAAGAGATTGGAAACTCATGTCCTTCAAAGTTTCGTTTATCTCTTTGTTAACCTTATTTTTTCCTTGGTAGTCCCTAACGTTATCGTAAAACAACCATTTTGACAAATTTCCATCTTTATTTGTTATTAGGTCTATATAATTGTTTACGGGCATACTACCTATAAAAGATTGCCTTACATTTAATTTGTCTGGCATATCTGGCAGAGCCACATGATTGTTAAATGGTACTTCCTTTACAGACTTTCTACTTAGTTCTCTATATGTAGCTTTGAGTCTTTCCGCATCATAGAATTCAACTTCTGCACTATTTCTAAATAAGTGCCTACCATCTAAATCTCTAAGTTCTCTTCGTACTTTACCAATAATTGGTTCTGGTTCTTTCCATTCTCCTTTTGTTACAAAAAACAGTTGTAGTAATGGTGGTTCATCAAAGTCTATAGAACAATTATAAATGTGTTCTTTTAGCTTTCTTATTAATTGAATGTCTTCATTTTCTGGCATTGAAGGTTCTTCATCAAAAAGACTTTTTACACCAAAAATAAAGTTACCGATTTGCTCACCCTTGAACCTTTCAGAATTCTTAGATTGAACCAAAGCAAATACAACATCTAATGTACCATTACGTTCTCTGAGATAGTCAATTTCTTCTACTGTCTTGACAATTGTACCATTTACAATAATTGCAGCACCATCAATAGCAATATCATCTTCCCCCCCTGTAGACAGATCCTCTATATTCAAATCCCTAGGGTAGAGTTTTGATATCACATTAAAGTTTGCAAACTTTTCAAACTTTTCGTCTTCATGTAACTCAGTATATCCATTTGATTCAGAAAATGCGGTTATAAAACCCTTTAAAATTTCATCTTTCATATAATTATTTTCCTAATTCTGCATGATTATATTCAACGCATCCGACTTTTAAACCTATCTACAAAAACAGCGATGAACATTATATCCAGTTATGTTAAATCCATACGATTCAACATTTCCATAAAACCTACCTGTCACGAGCAACAAAAGATACGCAACTGATCACACTTATGCACTTTTGATAGTATCCTTAACAAGCCGTAGATTGTGACAAGGTCACTCAGCAACGATGAGAAAACTCAACACCGTATCACCGGCAGATCCCGCCATTGGGTGGTGTACTGTGGTGACAGGAACTCGCGACGCATCGCCCACTTGGGATTAATACCCTGGGCAGCCAGGAACAGCGTATCTGAGCCGTATTTCTGATTCAGACCATCGAACACCTGCATCAGGGCCGGATCGTTCGGAGCCGGGTTGAACAAATCCGCCTGGGCATGGCGGTCGTCTTCCAAATCAATCAGCCCGACTCCGACCTTGTAATATCGCACACCCGGCACAAACAACTCCTCGACCGCCCGGGCCGCGACCTGAGACAGCAACCGACTGTCATCCGTCGGATACGCAAACCGGTACTGGAACCGCCGGCTCACCGGTTGTTCGTCATAAGGCGAGTTGCCGGCGAAGATCAGCATGTGCGACAAGAAATGGGGTGTGAATTTTCACCGCAGAAAAATCGCAATCTGCGACTGACCGATCCGGTTACAGTCCTGACTCAAACCCATAGTGAACTACAGTCTATAACGACCCGCAGGGGGCTCCGGCCGGACTGGGCTACGCGGGAGATCACCAAGCCCAATAGGAACCGCCAGCGAAAAGAAAATCTTTCGCCACCGATAAAACTCACTCTTCTTGGTACCTTTCTGTCAATTCTCTGAACACAGCGCCGTAATGATTATCAAAATACTCATTCACTTCTTCCCGTTCCTCAGAAGAATTGAAGCACGACAAGTATAATTGCCGGTCTTGCAGCAGTTTAGAAATCACCTGATCCGAAGGATTCTCAATACTCAGTCTCTGAGCCGCCATTCCAAGGGCATCAAAAAAGTCCCCGACCAATGTGCTTGCCTGGTGCACATAGGCAGACCGGATCTGCGGTAAAAGTGACAGTGCCGATTCCTCACAACCCAGCAAGCAAGCTATCGCCGACGGGCTGTCATAAGAAGCCTGGAAAGCATGCGGCAAAATTTCCCGATAATCAGCCTCTTCGTCCCAATTCAGCAAGAATAAAAATTCACGCTGCGCCCGCTGCTGATAACGCCTGGCTAATGTACCCAGTAAACAGTCAGCCTGCTTACTGAGCGCGTTACTAAAGAGTAATTCATGTACTTCCAGCACATTATCAATCATGCCGGCTGGTAACTCCGCCTCACTCAAAACCACCGTCAAATGACAATACTCCCGGTAAAGGCCAACGTTATCCAAAAGCAACAGTATCTCGGCAAGTTGATTTTCCAGCTGCCGTTCGCCATCAGAGCGGCATGCCGAATCAGCGCTAAAAGACGCTCTCTGTCTTCTTGTAATGGTCGGCTTTGAGAATGATTTAGTTCAGTAAGCAGCATATCCCTGAATTCAACCATATAGCGCCGGTGCGCAGCCCGACATACTGAATCAAGGCGCCGGGCTAATTCATCCAACTCATAATGATGTAGCTGCCTGTAGATTTTACGCCCCTGGTGACTAGACTCACTGTCGGGCACCAACGGCCTGCCCCTTACCTGGTCAATATAACCCAGGGCCATTTCCTTTAGCGTTTGCCGGTGTGATTCCCGGGCAGCTTTTTCCCTGAGATAGCGATCAACAGCTGCCCGCATCTTGCTTTCAGCCTTTGCGACCACCAACCCGACCCGTAAAGCCTGCGAGGTTGACAGCTCGTTCAGGTAATTTCCACGGCATTGCCTGATCAGCTTCCGACACCGCTCGGCCAGCACATCAGTCATATGCTCGCTGCGAAGCAAGCACCGGAGCGTGCCGAGCTCCTGCCTGACAGCCTTCATTACGGAGGCTTGCTGCATGCGTTGATGTTCTTCTTCACGCCGGGCAATGGCCTGACGAGCCGCTTCCAGATGATCTTTTGCCTGTTGCAACTGAAGTGCGGTTTTTACCCCGTACGGCAGCCTTGCTTCAGGAGCGAGGGACAGCGAATGCATACTCATGATTTCTCGCTGATAGCTGATATCAATCGAGCCAAGGGAATCATTGACGGCAAAGTGAGGATAAACCACTTCCAAGTGTAAGCTCCCCGCTTTGTCGCTTTGTATCAATGCCGCTTCGGAAAGCTCAAAAGCATTGAACTGGGCCCCGCCTCCCCCCAATGTTTCCGGCGGAGCATCTTCCCGGTAGTTGGCACCGTAAAGCAGCAGGTGAAAAGTTGAACGGTTCTTCTCCTGGCAGTCCGGACTGAACAGCCACACCAGGTTATAACCCAGCCGGCGATAGGCACGCTGGCGTTCCACCGCCGTTTCGGGATGGAGCCACCAACGGGTCAGCTCAAAAACCCAGTGGTTGCCGTCCCAATCGCGACAGTAAATATCCGGCTGCCGGCGGATATTGGTATCGTGATCCTTGCTGAAGATATAGCGCTCCGTTGTTACGGACTCCGCATCAATACGCGGATCGCGGGATAAAATCTCAGCAACCTTTTCCTTGTGGCTCAAATGCCATTGTCCCTCACCGCGAAAGACTTCGCTGTACAGCTTGCGCTGTTCGCTATCAGGATGACAAAAAGGGCAACCTTCGGCCTGTTGCTTATATTCGGGATCTTTAGTGAAATGCCGGAAATGGAGGCATTGTGTTCCTCCATTTCCGCCGGCCAGACGCACCGGTACCCGGCAGTGAGCGCAACGGTAACTACTATTGTCCTCGGCGATCTGATGCCGGATAATACCATTGGTTAAATCCGAACCTTTTTTAATCTGTTCGATTAAACGCCAGGCCAGAACCGGACGGGAATGATTACCCGACAAAATCTCCCAACCGCGATGATACCCGCTTTGCCCCATCGATAATCACTCCCTGTCACGCCTGGTTACTAACCATAACGAACTAGTTTTCAGTTAGTTATAATTACCGCATCCGCCACACAATATGCAACCAGCATCAAACAGACTTCACCGAACTGTGAACAAAGCGTCCTTGACTGGAATCTAATCATTCCCGCACAGGTACTTTCTTGTACCGCCATGAGAAAGGCCTGAGCCTGAGCGAAGTGGCCGAAGCGACCGGTTACAGCCGATCGCAGGTGTGCCGGATCTTGGCGAAGGGTTCGGAAGCGGGGTGAGGGGGTCACACTTCCCCTTTCTCATTCACATCAGCCAACTCGTCCTTTAAGGGCGGGTTAGCGTGTATGAGATGAAGGGTAAGCTTTTGATATGACAGATACAAAAAAGCCCGCTATTCGCGGGCTTTCCTGATAGAATCGTTGCAACTTAGTTCGCAGGGGCTGTCTTTCGAGAGCTTACCTGAAAAGTATTCCAAGTGCTTACATGGCAATTCTAAGAGATCGACCAACATAATGCAAGCTGCAGACTACCAACAACTTCAACATGATATCTCGCTACCGCGGCTATCCAGTTACCAGCATTTCTTTCAGCCCGACGAACCCAAAGCGCTCTATGGTTACTACTGTTGGAACGAAGCCATTTCATCGGCTTTTTTCAGGTTGATTGGTATCGTCGAGATCACGCTCAGGAACAAAATACACCGGGCACTCAGCCAGCACTATCACAATGGCCAGTCTAACGGTTCCGAGCTGAGCAATGACTGGTATAATTTTTTGGATCTGAATGCTCACTCAGAAAAGAAGATTTTGGCTGTCACGCACAGGTTTAAAAAAGGGAAATGGCACCCCAAACAGCCTGCACTCAGCCATGATGATGTTATCTCGCGCATGACCTATGGTTTCTGGCCCAAAGTGTTCGATATCCGACAGGACAAACAAAACAATGCAGTGCCATGGGGGAAGATCATTCCCAATGTCATTCCTCACCACCGCCAAAAAAGTGAAGGGTATTGGAAAAAAATCAAACACCAGGACATTCTTTACGCCCGATTAGAGCTGATTGGTTCACTGCGGAATCGTATTGCACACTTTGAGCCAATATGGAAACAGGGCGATCTGTTCGAGGAAACCCGTGAACGTCAAAACAAAAAGCCCAAATTAATCATACCAGCACCAAGTAACGCAGCTGAAGCCATGGAGCGGCTCATTCTGCTTCACAGCAGAGCCCAAGAGCTACTCGGCTGGCTTTCACAAACACAACTAAAAAGCTATCAGCACAGCTACATCTACCGTCAACTGAACTGGCTATTAAGCCAAGACGGGATGGATATCTATATTCGCCAACATAGCCAAAAGCAGTTGAGCCCAACAGTCTTTAAGCGACAATTTACATCCATCATCAAGCAAGAAAACACGGTGAGCATTGTAAAAAATGGCAAGGTTTCCGGCGTATTTTATCCCTCAACATCCTAAGCTGACACAACGCGGATGACCCACAACGATCCGATCATCAAAGCGGTGCTCGATGCCATCAACAACATGCTGATCGACCTGATGGCCGCCATGGCCCGCAAGGACTACATCACCCGGCGCGACCGCCAGGCCCAGGGGATTGAGCGCGCCAAAGAAGAAGGCAAATACCGCGGCCGGCAGGCCGACCCCGAACGTCACCGCAAGGTGCATTACTACCGCCATGAGAAAGGCCTGAGCCTGAGCGAAGTGGCCGAAGCGACCGGCTACAGCCGATCGCAGGTGTGTCGGATTTTAGCGAAGGGTTCGGAAGCGGGGTGAGGATTCACCCCGTGTTACTAAATAGCTGATCCTAATAGTGCTACATTTTGATAATCCCATGCCCGCCTCCTGGAAATGGTGATACGTTGTCCATGAAGAGCTTCACCTGCCGAAGAAGTTGCCACATATAGCTACATTTGTGGTTCCGTGTGATGGTTTCATGCAGCGCATTCCACAGCCGCTCGATAACATTGACCCAAGGCGAATAAACAGGCTGAAACAGCAAAATGAACTTGGGATTTTGTTTTAGCCAGGCTTGTGTTTTTCGGCTCTTATGAATGATGTAGTTATCCAGGATAAGTGTGATCGTTTTTGCGCCACGATAGTGGCGCTTGAGTTTCTCTAACATCGCGATGAATAACTCTGAGTTTTTGCTACAGCTGCTGACATATAACACCTTGCCTGTTGCCGAATGAAGCGCTCCCGCAAGATAGTGTTTTTCATTTTTTCCCGGTGTCGGGACGCGTTTTTGCTGGCCTTTCATCACCCAATCAGCACCGATTTTAGGGTTTAAATTGATATCAACTTCATCCTCGTAAAAGACAGGATGTCTTGCAGAGCAATTGGCTAAGGCTTGATTGATTTTATCCATCTTTTCAGTGCGATGCGGATCTCTGATACAGAGTGTTGGCGCTGCTCGTCGCCAAACAATGCCAGCTTTAGGTAACCAGCGACGGACAGTTGAGGCGGCAACGGATGAACGAAACAATTTGTTCAATTCCAGTGTCAGCAGCTCGGTACTCCAGCGGCTTCGCTGATATCCTAAATCCTGTGGTGATAGCTGAATCAGAAGTACTAACATAGAAAGCATTTCATTCATGGGTAACAGCGGTGGACGGCCGGTATCCATTGATTTCAACCCGTCCATACCACACTCAGTAAACCAGTTAATCCAGCGTCCGATAGAGGAGCGAGCAGCACCAGTCAGGGCATGAACTTCAACGATAGACTTACCATCATGCAGGGCAAGAAGTGCAATTAATCGACGGGCAAAACCTTTATCTGCTGTTGATTGAATCGCTTTGTGCATTCTTCGACGTTCCGGACGTGGAATCGGTGCTATGATGGCCATTGCTCAGTCCTCTGCGTGGATATGATTTGGTGTGGTAACTGATCAGATCGCACAATTTGGACTGAGTTCCCTTCCCTGAAAGATCTACTATTAGGAACAGCTATTTAGACGGGGTAGATATTTCATTCAAAACATCACGAATACGAGATTCTCTTTGATCTTCTGTTGCAGCAGATTTCAACTCATGCCATGAGTCAAATTTGGTGTGTTTAGAAATGTATAATTTCCATTCATCAGATTCTAAATCAGTTTCTGATGACAATGGTAAATTAGCTGATTCAAAAAGATCACTATGACGAGTAAAAGAAGAATTCCGGGATAAAAAATCGTCGGATATTAAATCTTCTATATCAATAGAAAACTTTAACTTTTTTGATCCAATCCTGTTACATGTAGAACAAAGAGTAAACTCACCAGAGTTTAAAACCCATAAATGCGATTTCATTCTTTTTGTAATTATTTTATTGCAGCAATAGCAATATACTTTTGGGGCGCTTATTTCTTTCATTTTTTTGCCATAACAAGCCTTACAAATAGCGTGTCTGTCATCATCTTCATTTAGGTAATATCGGTTTTGTTTTTTATGACTTATAGTTTTTCTACAAAAATAACAAGATGAGTGTTTTGTAGAAGAATAATAGTAAATCAAAACAATAACAGATATCACACCTAATAAAAGCTTCAACCCTAATTCAAAAGCTTCATAATCCATAGAAAACCTCTAATGAACATTACATCCAGTTATGTTAAATACATACGGTTCAACACCTTCTGAAAACCTACCTTTCAAGTGCCACAAAAGATACGCAACTGATCACATTTATGCATCTTTGATAATCAGCTTAACAATCCGCAGGTTGTGACAAGGTCACTCAGCAACAAAGAGAAAGCTCAACACCGTATTACCGGCCAATCCCGCCATTGGGTAGTGTACTGCGGTGACAGACACTCACCATGTAGGCGACACAAGGACGTAGGGACACCATGAAAAAAACCTGAGTAAAAGGACATAAAATAGATGAATTAGCAAGTTTCACCCCGATATTATTCGGGGCGATTAACTAATATCTTAACTATAAATAAGATGGCTATATTATAAATATCTATTCAGTTACTTCTGTGTTTGAATTTTGTTTTTTTGGAACCTTAGCTTTATTTAATGATTTACCTGAAATTTCCATCTGACTTGAGCCAAAAGGTAGTTTAATCTTTTCAGCGCTACGTACTAAAGCGGAGGCTAGTTGATCTGCTGGGTGGTCTATGACTTGATTATCCTGATTTCTGTCTTGAAACAAGCCATCTGTTAAAGAGTTTAGTAACCGTTCAGGAACGTCTCCATCTTTCTTGTCGTTCCATTCTAAGCACATCTCAACAGCCAGATGAGCACGATTAAGATCACGAACAAACTGCTGATTTTCCAATTCTTGATGAGCTATCTTGTTAGCCCAAGAATTGAACCATTTAATTAAGTATAGAATTGATGAAACGAATAATGTCGAGCCTAGGAAAATCCTAATATACAAAAACCAAATATACTTTTGATCTATTCCTATAGCCAAACTAATTCCAGATTCAACTGATTTTAAATTAGTTGAATCTGGTATTTTTGTTAATATACCATCAATATTTGAAGAAATAACACTCCTCGTTTCTTGTAATTCATATACCGTAAACAACACAGTTAAAAAGCCAACGATAACAAGAATAAATGAAAAAATTAAAGTTCGATTAGTGTATACGCCCACACTGGGTGAGAAATTAAACTGCCTTGCCTTTTCTTGAACATCCTCAAGCATTGAAATTGTCGTTTTTCTTCTAGCCGTAGTATTGTCAGCATCATCAATCTGCTGTTGACGCATATCAAGCTCTTTATTTCGCTCAGAATATTTAGTTTCAAGCTGTTCTTTCTTAGCACGATAATCTGCATCTAGTTTTTCTTTTCTTTCATTAAACTTATCAGATTGTTCATTTATAAAATTTTGCTTATCACTTTCAACTTTTTGAGAGAATTTTTGCTGCTCACAAATAAGTGATGCATTAAGGCCTTCTAATTTAGTTAATACTTGATGATGAGCAGAAAACACATCGGATTGCACATCTCCAGAAGGATTCACTGATATTTTTGAAAGCAGGATTTTTTCAACATGTCTAAGCAACATCAAAACATTTGGTGTTAAAGATTTATTTGGCGTAGCAATCAAATCAATTAAAGTATCTGCTCTTCTACGGTACGATATTGTGCAATTAACAATGCTAGAATCTGATATGGTAATGGTATTAATCGTACTTGAAATGTCCTCCCCATTTTTTATTAATTTCAGAAAATCATCATTTAACGTACCTTTATCATTAAAAGATGATTCACTTATTACAAAGCTAGTGTTGGCTATATTAATCGAAACTTGAGTATTTCCACTAAGTCCAAGTTCTTCTTTTTTTAAAAATGTCTCGTCGATAAACACACGAAGCAAGTAGTTATCACTAACTCTGGGTATTGAAAACTCAGCCATTTAGTTCCCTTTAATTTTAATAAATCTTTATAAATCAACATTATAGGTGTTTATGCTACCTTTCCACTAATATTAAACACCTTCAAAAAACCTACCCGTCATGTGCCACAAAAGATACGCAACTGATCACACTTATGCATTTCTGATAGATTGCTAAGCAATCAGCGTATTGTGACAAGGTCACCCAGCAACAATGAGAAAACTCAACACCGAATCACCGGCCAATCCCGCCATTGAGTGGTGTATTACGGTGACAGGCACTCGCGGCGCATCGCCCACTTGGGATTAATACCCTGGGCAGCCAGAAGCAGCGTATCTGAGCCGTATATCTGGTTCAGGCCGTCGAATACCTGCCTCAAGGCCGGGAAGATGTGTGAGATAAAGCAGGTTACCCACCGGGCGTTTCAGGGGAGTGTTGGTTGAATCACGAAAAGAGGCGTTAAGCGAAGTGCAAGCAAATGCTGGCTTGGTCCCAACTATCCACGGCCTTGGCACCTCAGCCAAGTTATACCGACCCGAAGCGACTGGGCTCAGGCCTGCTATCCACAATTTCCGGGGATAACCCTCAGCGTTTGTAAGAAGTGCCGCCGCAACGGTTATTCCGCCTGAATCACCCATTCTTTGATTCAGAAAGGCATCGCGTTTTTCCCCGGCATATTACAATCCGGACAATATCTGTATCGGGTGCCCGAAAAAGCTCATGGAGCTGGTCGATACGGAGCTCAGTCGCTCAAGACTTCATCGGCGATCTCATTAATCAACGACACTTCCTCAACACTGAGTTCCATTCGCTTGCCTTTGCGACGACTCAATTGACCGTCATTTTGCAGCACAAAGGTGACCACGGCACGCAGCTCATTGGCACTCAAATCCAGCGCCTGATCCAGTTGCTGGTAAAGCTTATCGGCCAGCTGCAGCGTATCAATCTCTTTGGGCAGAATCTCAGTGGTGACCCGGTTGATGACATTGGACAGCCAGGTGGTGTATTCGGTTACATCGAGATCGCGGAAAAAGTCCCGGTTTTCGGTTTCGATGAACAGTTGGTGATTGTCCAGAATATACTGGGTGATCCCCTCGATTTTGGCGGAGATCAGATTCAGGGTGTCATAGTAGCTGTTAATTTCCGCCAAAATACCGTTGGAGACCGGCAGCACCAGCCCTGGCGGCAAAATCTGGTTGCGGGCCAGCGCCTCCTGAATGATATAGCGCGACAGGCGGCCGTTACCGTCCATGAACGGATGGATGTAGACAAAGGTTGCACTTAAGATCCCGGCCTGGACCGTGGCCGGGATTTCCGACTGCGCAAGACACTCATACAACTCGAACCATCCTGCCATCAGCCCTTCGACATATTCAGGCCGGGCGGTCGGCAGCTCGACACTGAACTGACTACCGCCGATCCAGTTCTGCTCCAGACGATAGTCCGTCTCCGGACGGCGCTCTTTGATGATCGCCTGAATGGTGATCAAGTTGTCTTTGGTCAGCGGCGACTTCCCTGCCCGCAACAGCGCCTCGTTAAAGCGAATAAACTTGCTTTTGGAAAACGACTCTTTCTCGATCTCGCCTGATGCCCGGGTCTCCCGCGAGACCAGGTAGCGCGACGCCCGCGCAATCGTCTCGGCATCCCAGGTATTGATCACCGCATTGGTTTTCTCGCCCAGCTGCTCGGGCGTGGCCGCGGACAGTGCCGGCGTTTTGCGCACGATCGCGGTATAGGCTGCCGTACCGATAATGTTGTTCTTTAACCGGTGCCGGGTACTGTTCACCGGCGGGCAGGTATAGTACTCGTCTTCATTGAGGATTTTGACGTAGGGAACCGGGCGGCAGTCTTCCAGCTCCAGCGGCTCACCAGACAGCCATTCACACAGAAACCAGACAATCCGTAACCACTTCGAGGTCGGCTTGTCCCTGACGGCCTGCTCGACATGGGTGCGAAAATCAGGGTTGGCACTGAGCGCCCGAAAATAGGCCACCTCGACCCCTTCCCGCTTCAGGGCCACCACGGCATGCAGGGCAGGATTTTCATTGGCCGGCCGTTCGATATTGAAGTTTTGCAGAACCGTATTGTGGGTGATCCGGGTATCGGCGCCCCGCGTTCCGACCAGCCCGCCGGTGTAGGATTTCAGGTGCCGCTCAATGACAGCCAGACCATAGTGCCGGCGCAGCCACTCGTAGCCGATCGGATTTTCTTTCATGCCTACCCTATCTCAAAATCATTCTATTCCTCCAGATTATACTCATTAATGAATCACATTTGATGCAAAATCATAAATCCTAAGCCATCGATTTATCATTTTATGGATACCAATGGCCAAAATTTAGCATTTTAGGGATGAATAGAATGATTTATGCCAATGGATCCCAGGCCATTAAGATTTGTACGACATCGGACGGCGCTGCGCATGATGGTCGCGAAACATCAGAGGGCAAAAACAGGCGACGCTCTGCAGGGCGGCATGATCCTTGAAGGTGAGGTGTTCTCAGGGTGACCGAAAGATCAGCGATAGACAGCTCATCAGGAGAAGCGAAACAGCAACAACAGAGACTGGCAATACCGGCAAACTTCGTCGACAGTCTCTCAATACGGAAAAGTTAAGTCAGTCGGTTGGTATGCTCAGCTACATAGCGATGAAACGGTCCGTGCTGCACGCGTTTCAGGTTCAATACATATTTTAATTCTTGCCCCATACCGACCAAAATCTCACGGTTGCTTTGAGACTGACTTTTTTCCACTTTTTTAAGGTGGTAATTCAACTCATGGTCTTCTAAAAAATTCACATAATCATGATCATTCATGTTCTGATCCTTCTTTTATGGACATGATTGCCCACTAAAAATTTAGACGTCACTGACCAATCTCTCAATGATAATTCAATCATTAGCGCACAAATTTCGCCGCCTCACATAGTCACTCAGGGTGCTCGGCGCGGCATCGATCAGCCCACCCCGCGCTAAAAAACTGCGAACGCTGAACACACCGCAGCGACGAACATGAGCCAGGCATAGGCTGACCGCCATGTTCTGGCCGGCCAGGGTGCGCAGCGTTCATTTCACCCTTGCCGGGCAGGTTATTGCGGGCAAAGGATCAGAAGGCAGCGGGAAGACGATGCGCAAAAACCGCCGGGAGAAAACCCGGACCATGAAAACAAGGCCACAGTGTTAGCGGCACTTTGCTGCGTACGGCGAAAGCTCTGCCAGCCCTGATTGTGATCCGAAGGGCCGAGACAATTGCGCAGCGCTGTTTTGGCTCGGCCGAACCACCAAGCTCAGGGAGGTATGTGAGATAAAGCAGGTTGCCCGCAGGGCGCTAGAGAAAGAGAGTATTTAAAACGGGGGTAGTGTTCAAAGTTTTGTGTCTTTTCCTACACTTACTGAAAAAGGGAGAGACACATCATGGCTGATAAATACGAAATCGATATCCAGGCCTTTGCTAAGGCACTCCAATCCGGTCAAAATCTCAATGGCAAGGATGGCCTGCTCACGCCGCTGATCAAGCAGATCACTGAAGCTGCTCTGGGGGCAGAGCTGGACGAACACCTGACTAAAGAGACCTCGACCAACCGCAGAAATGGCTCATCTAAAAAGACCGTCAAGACATCTTCTGGTGAGTTTGAGTTGGAAACACCGAGAGACCGAAACGGCTCATTCGAGCCGCAGACGGTCAGGAAATACCAGACCCGCCTGACAGACGAAATGGAAGGTAAGATCCTCTCCCTGTTCGCTCTGGGTAACAGCTATCAGAACATCCGAGAGCATCTCTTAGATCTATACGGCATGCGCATCTCAAATGGCACGATCAACGCCATCACCGACCGCCTAGTGCCTGAACTCAGAGCATGGCAGGAAAGGGATCTGGAGCCGCTTTATCCCTTCGTCTGGTTAGATGCAATTCACTATAAAATCAAGGAGAACGGTCGCTTCATCTCCAAAGCTGTATACACCATTTTGGGCCTGACCGTTGAGGGCAAGAAGGAGCTTCTGGGACTGTATCTGTCTGAAAATGAAGGTGCACATTACTGGCTCAGTGTATTGACCGACTTGCAGAACCGCGGCGTTAAAGACATTCTGATCGCCTCAGTTGATGGCCTGAAAGGCTTCCCTGAAGCAATCGAAACCATTTATCCCGAGACAGAGGTGCAGGTCTGTGTCATTCACCAGATCCGCAACTCCATGAAGTACGTCGCTAGCAAAAACCAGAAGGCCTTTATGGCCGATCTCAAGTGTGTCTACAAGGCTGCAACACAGAATGCTGCGGAGCAGGCGCTGGACGAGCTGGAAGCAAAATGGGGCAAGCAGTACCCGTTAGTCATCAAATCCTGGCGCAGCAAGTGGGACAATCTGTCGGTATACTTCAAGTATCCCGAGCAGATCCGGCGGGCCATCTACACTACCAATGCGGTTGAGGCGGTGCACCGGCAGTTCCGCAAGCTGACTAAAACCAAGGGCGGATTCGCCAACGAAACCAGCTTGCTGAAGCTGCTCTATGCGGGGATGTTGAAGGCCTCCGAAAAGTGGACGCATCCGGTTCAGAACTGGAACCTGACACTATCCCAGTTGAGCATCCACTTCCCGGACAGGGTCGATCAATATGTGGATCTGTGACTTACACTGACACAGAACTATGAACACCCTCAAAACGGGAGGCAAATGCCTCCCGCTCCTTGAACTCGCTCCCCTCTATCGAGTGACAAATTTTTACTGGCCGGATAACCAGAACCACTCACCCAACACTATGATTAAATCACCATCAAACCATGCGCTGGCAGTAACTCACGCAGTACATACCACCGATGATAAGAAGCGGCCTGGTAAAATTGATAAATCGGGTGTGACAGCGCTTGTTCACTCGATTGATATGCAAGCTCGTCAAAGCCATCATTCCAGTTCTGATAATCAGGTATCTCCTCAGCCTGATTCAAGAAATCCCCTAAAGCTACGGCTTGCTGCCAAGATCTGATTCGCGCCTCTTTTTTCCCTTGTACCTGCAGAATACTTCTGACTTTAGGTGCTAAAACTGACCAGGATTGAGCTTGACCAGGCTCACTCCAGTCCCTGTTTTCTTGAGCAACTTGAGTGAACAATTGATGGATTTTCTCTGCATATTCCAAGAAGGTTTCCGTGTTATCTCTCCACCCAGAATTACCATGAGATTCATACTCGAACCGCCAGCGGAGATAAGGACGGTCGGGAAACGTAACTACCCCGCCATGCCCTAAGGCTCCCGAACACTCTTCCGCCAGATGAGATTTAATATTGCGAACAATAGGATTGAAACGAGCAAAAAAAGAATTTTTCTTATCGACGATATATGCCTTTATCTCATCGTCGACTCCTTGAAACTCAAAAGAATCATTCACAACCCGATTCCAGCGCGAGCTGACGCCGGAGAATCCATAATGCGCAAACGTGTCAGCATAGACATGAGACATGATACCTAACAGCGGTAAAAAGTATGGCTTCCCGGTTTGAGTAAGGTGGTTATGACACATTTCCCGAGCAATCGAACTATCTTTACGGCAAACCAGCCGCTCAGTGAAAAGGCGACCTTCATTGCCAGGAAGAAAATGAAACGGAACCCAAACGTGACGCTGAGACTCTCTGTCAATGTTTTCAAAATCAGTTGTGTGGTGAGCCGTGGGCTCCACACGGCAACAAGAAGCGTCCTCCAATTCTATGCCTTGTTGTTGGGCATTATCGTCAACAAACTGCGCAGCTGTCGCTATTGTTCTGGCCGCCTCTCGTTTCAACCCTGCAGCACGAGCCAAGCAGTAGGTTCCATAGTAGTGCATGTCAATTTGCATAGTTCTCTCCTACTTCACAGCATCGACAATATCTTTTGCCAGCTGCCAAGCTTCCAATCCCAGGCTTTTTACCTCAGACTCAAATTTAGCTACATTCCAGTTATTCGCTGTTGCGGAGGAAATCACCTGAACTAGTTCCGGATATAGAGGATGATTCTGGAGGGACGGACTTAATTTTTTCAGGTCCAGGCTGGTATTCAATAGCAACTGTGCTTCACGATCCGAAAACTTCTCATTGGTTCGATTGACCGATTTTTTAATTCTATCTCGCATACTCATTTCAGCTTCTCCAACTTATCTTTAGTTTTGGAATCAAGCTTTCGGACCTCATCAAGGCCTTCGCTTGCTTTTACCGACAAATCACTGAGCTTCTGATTGATGTCACTTCGCAAGCCATCCCACCCAGCTTTTTCCAGTAACTCGTTCTGTACATCCTGAACTTCTCGAATACTATTCAAGTGAGCCGAAATCGTTTGATTGCCGAGGTGCAACAGGTCAAAGCTCCGTTCTATATCTTCAATCAAGCTAGACTCAGCTTCTTCTAATGGTTGTATTAATTCACGGCGCTTGCTTTCTATCGCTTCAACGGCAGCATGAGACCACTCAACGATACTACGCAATTGAGCACGGCGATTCGGAGACGGTGTGGTTATGAAATCACCTGATAGGTCATCATAAATTACCTCTCCTTTTGCCATCGGCACCAATTTCCCTTCTGTAATCCAATCTTCCAACATAGCCGGCACCCACTCATTATTGAGGTAATCTTCACGTTGTTTCTTTAAAACTGAGACGTGTTGCTTTACCAAAGTAATATAGGTTTTCTCAACCCCGACCAAATCCTTTTCCATCTGATAAGACAACTCAACGACTTCTTTCGGAACCGTCGCCGTACAAGCACTCAGCCCAAAACATAGAAGAGCTACCAGAACAAATTTCATATTACGCCTCCAAGCACGCTTATCAGATCGTGATTCACTGTAACCAAACGCATATATTTAAAAGGGAGGTAACTCAAAGTACAGTAAATTAGAGCGTTGCAAGGTGCCTTTATGAGAGATCACTCAAAGTTGCAGATTATGATTGCATGGACCCTTAAAGAGCAGCTACAACACCTCAGACGATAAACACTTACCACCACGACCAGCACACCCGCCCCGCGCTGATGCTGCGAACGCAGAACTTACCGCGACGACGGACATGAGCCAGGCACGGGCCTTTACCCCCACCATTTCGCGGGGCACCAGGGTGGGCGGGGGACGTGGTGGCACCGAGGCGCTTGCGCCAGGTGATTGGCCGGCACGGCCAACATGCCGGAACGACCCGCGATGACAGACGGCCCGGTGTATGCGAACGTGACCGCATGAAAACACGCCGTTTGTGTTTTGATGCGCCGAACAGCCCGGCCGGTGGCTTGCCCACGGGCCGATAAACATCGCCGGCTTGCCGGCAGCCTTACAGCCCGCCGTTCAGGGCTGCGCGATAATTTAACATAATGCTTTTATGCCTGAATTTGCCCAGCCGCCGACAGCTTGCCTGGCGCCAGCAGCGTAGCAAGTTCGCATAAATTTCATTATGTTACAATTTGAGCCATACCCCGAGCTCGGGGGTAGGGTTGGTAACAGAGCTTTTGAAGGCCCTGCAGTCGGCGGTTTTCAGCCCGGGTTTTGCGGCCATGACGTTGCCCTGGCGGTGTGATGCCTGTATGACGTGTGACCGCGAGGGCGATTGAGCGTGATGGCCGCAAAACATCAGAGGGCAAAAACGGGCGACGCTTTGCAGGGCGGCATTATCTTCAGGGAAGGGTTGTGCTCTTAAAACTACCTGAAAACAAGCAAGCAACAATAACGCGCAAAACCTGATTAGCTTTTTGACATAATCTCGATTCAGAAATGTCAGATTCATCATACTTATAATCGGGATGGTTTTGTGTACCGACTAAATGCTGCATTATATGCCACCGTTCTATCAAGGTATTCTTTAATTTCATTATCCTTAAATATAACCTTAATACTTTCTTCATCACCTATTATTGATATTGCATCATTTGTTAACTTTATGATTTCATTCTTATCCTTATTTAGATTTATCGCATAACAGATGATGTTCACATAAATACAAACAAAATCACTATTATCAATTTCAAAATCACCATCATTAATAGACTTCAACAGTTCATCCAAACATTCATATGCTCTAACAAGATATGATTCATCACGAGTAACAATACTTAACTGCCTATAACAGTTACCCTTTAAAATATAAGTATCAACGTTTGTCGGATCAAAATAAGTACTATCCAAAATATCTATAGCCTTCAGCAAGTACGACTTCATTTTAGACTTGGTTGAAGGTGGTAAATCATCTTTAACATCACAACTTAAATCACCACCACCTTTCAAATCCAAGTATCTTTTAAAAAGGTGGTACGCATTTAAATGAGCTACATATCGCTTATCTATTAATGATCTCTCCCTTGCACTTTCTAGTTCTTTTTCCGCCCTTGACAACTTACCCTCTAACTCATTGTTTTTTCTTTGAAAACCCTCAATCTCAGATTCTATTTTTTTGTTTTCGACGATTATTTTAGATTGCGAACTATTTAACTCTTTCATTTTCTCAAAAATTGTTTTATTTCCAATCTTCACAATAAAATTTTTAGAATATATTGCGGCAATCAAACATAGTCCAATCAAAGAAAAAGACTCAATCCATTTCATATCCACAATATGATTTAATGGTTCACCGGTATTATCAGAGTCCACAAATACATTTATACTACCTTGCGACAATAAACCTAAAAAAAGGGGAACTAAATTTGAAGAAATAACTCCGAGAAATATATATGGATTTATTTCATCCACTAAGTTAATCTCATCTGTAAAAATACCATCATTTGATTTTTCATCTAAACTACTTAACTCATAGTGCTTCCGATTTAAGTAGATTAATGAGTAGCCTCCTATCCCTCCCCATATACCACATGTTAAAGTTATGGTCAGAATTATGACAATTGACTTTACACCATTACCTTCATTATTAAGAAGGTGTTCATAATATACCCAATGAAAACCATACATTATTAACATTGAAATAAATACCCAAGACACCACACCTGATAGGCAATATTTCACTTCTGATTTATTAGACATATAACTAACCAACTCATAATATTTAATTGATTTTTAAAAGTCACCTGTTTATATTTCACGATTCAAATCTAAGTTTCATTTGATTATTTATTTCAGATAAACTATACACTCTCCTTGGGTTAGACTCATTTCTCATTTGTAAGTGAGGCCAATCTTTAAATGAACGCCAAAAACCACCGGAATTAATTCCTGCATCTCTCGCACGTGTTGCATAATTAACATATCCATTCATGCCATTTACTTTTTTCCTAGTTGACCATTCAGATTTACCATCAACGAGCCAAAAACAATCTATGGCCTCTCCCCATTGATGCCACGAAAAACCAGGAATAGCATTAGTGACATGCCGTCCAGATTGCGGCCCAACACTCTCAATACAGTGCGCAAGAAAATCTGCGCCTTGACTACGTAACTGATTTATCTTCGAATCAACTTGGAAGGTGCTGCGAGACTGACGCCATAGCTTAGCTTGATCAAATGGGCTACGTATTGTAAAGAATGGTCGCATTGGATAACCCGATAAATCGCAATCATCTAACAATGAAACTACTTTTTCTTTAAACTCAGGAACTAAGTCATTTATATCTCTTGACATATAAACACCAATAATTGAATACATAGAAATGATAAAAAACTCTAAGTATCGATGAATATAAATTAGTACACCAATGCCTGATTTTAAAACATTCCCACTCGATTAAATTATTAGTTTTAAGATTTAACTCTTCCCAATAAAACATATATTAATACTTTTGTGTTATAAAAATCATAACCCTCGCCGTTTCACATAGTCACTCAAGGTGCTCGGCGCGGCGTCAATCAGCCGCGCGGTTTCTCGGATCCCCAACCCCATTCCGAGATATTTCTCGATCTGCTCGCGCCTGGCATCAAGCTTGAGGGTTTTGGCTTCCCCTTTCGGCCGCCCCAATTGATAGCCGGCCGCTTTCCTGGCCGCTAAGGCCTCCTTGGTACGCATGCGGATAAACTCGCGTTCGATCTCGCCGGCTAGGCCGAGCATGGTGGCGATAATTTTCGATTGCAGCGAACCGTCGAGCTGCATGTTCTGCTTGGCAATATACACACGGAGCTGTTTCTCCATGCACAGCTCGAGGATTTCCAGTACCTGCAACGCCGAACGGGCCATCCGGGTCACTTCAGAAAACACGATGGTATCCCCTTCTGTCATGCCTTCGAGCAGCGCACCCAGCTTTCGCTGCCGCCACTTTTTGGCGCCGGACACCGAATCTTCAACAAATACCAAGTCAGCCAACCCGGTTTTGTTGGCATACTCCAGGATCCCGTGTTTCTGGTTCAGCACATCCTGGCTGTCAGTCGAGACCCGTAGATAAGCGTAATTGGCCATGTCACGCCCTTATCAGTCCAATAAATTGTTATACCGAGAGTGGCGGTTCAGAGATAAAGTGCAATGAAGGAGCAAGCAAGATCCGAGAGGGATCATATTTTGGCGGCGGCAACATCGTCATCGTAAGCATGGGAAAGCAGGCTGTATATCGATACTCAGCGCATGTTTTAAGAAGTTACAATCGTCAGTGATGAAATGACCAATCGCTAAATACAGCGATAGATCACACAATGCGCGTGGTAGAAATCCGGATGTGTCGTACGATTATCTATACAGACATGTTTTGACATCCAGGAGCCCTCATGCCCAAACAGCTATCACTCACGCTTTTAGCCGTTTTGCTGGCAATTCCGTTGATTTACTGGCTTCAGGATCTCACCCAAAGCGGTATCGTGTTGGTTGTCCTTGTGGTTTACGCCTGTATTCATTGTGCTGCGTTTCTGCTTGGGAGACTCAGAAGGAGACAACCATGAAAAAGATACTGCCCTTTCTTTTTATCCCGGCTCTATTTTCCTGTTCCGTCAATAAAATGACCCGTGAGCCTGCCAGTAGGATCTCAGGGTTTAACTTCAGCCAGACAAGCCAAGTAATGGCGACTTATGCCCTACTGCCACGAGGCACCAACCCCGAAGCCGGATATGCCGCTTACGGTTTTGTACTGTCGCCTTCCAGTGGTCAAGAAAGTCGGGATAAGCTGGCACAACTTTGTTATCGCATGACCGAAAACCTGAACCCCGATACAGACACGGATTTTCCTCTCCCCTCACGAGTTCCGACCTATTGGCTCGTGAGACAACAGACGGAAAGTCACTCCTTTTGCTCCACGGCAATCCCTGACTACGATTACGAAAGAGCACGAGATTTAACCTCTGCTGCCGGCCTCAAAGGAAGCGGCCCCTTCCTCGTTGCCTGGCAGATCCCTTTCAACTCGCAAAACCAGTTGGAGATTGATCTGGGCGCCCTCACGCCTGAGCAAATGGGTGATGTCGTTGAATGGTGGAAAGATAAAGTCGTGCAAAGCCCTTCAACCTGGCAAGAAGGATACAACTTTGAAATTCTGCGCTGGAAGCTGGTCGCCTTTATCAATACCCGCAGCGACGGAATATTGAAAGCATTCACATTCATTCAGGACGGACAATCCATTCAGTTGGCAGCCCGCTGAATCTATCGGAGATACACTGATAACCCACTTCATCACGAACTCGCCATGAAGACACAGACTTATTGATGTTTAACATGTGATTAAATAACCAAAGTTATAGTGCGCCAAAAGGATCTGATTGATCGACCCACTCTGAAAATAACAAACCCGTCATTTCATCCCCACCCGAGATCACCCGCGCGGTCGGGATTCAAAAAACTGTCACAATTCCAAGCTTGGTATGGTTGAGGGATCGAAAACCGGCCAGAGGAAAGCCTTACGACAGAACGCACTCAGGGACGAGCAGACACGGTGAGCTGTTGACGCAGCGGGCCGTGATCAAGAGATAAGAAATCAGACCTCTTCATTGTGCCGCTTTGCTGCGGTCGCATCAACTCGTCCGCTTTGAACTGACTCTCAGAATTTCAGGAAACCTGTTTTTCCTGGTCGTTGCGGGCAGACCAACGCCAGCGACTTTAAACAAGTGGGCGGCCTCCGGGTTCGGAGAAACCAACAAGCAGGTGACAGCAAGGTGTCCGTCTTGACGGGGACGCGTGCTCCTGTGTGGCGCAGTCACGGGAGCCGATAAGCAGGTACAGGCTGACGGGTGATAACCACAGCAGCCCGGCTGTCAGGTATGACTCAGGAATAACTTACGTAAGTTACATCACTTAAACAACTTGCGTAACATCCGAGCGCAAACCAGTCGGGAAACGGGAGAGAGTAACGCCTCGACCTGCAGCGGTGTTGGCGGACCGTGCGACTATGCCCAGCCCAAACTAATCTGTCGCAGAACAACCGCACCTGATAAAGCACCACGCTGAAAAGCCACACAAGGATCCTTGATGGGAAGGGGGTTGATGCCAACGCAATTGTCTGGCATCACCCAGCCCCCGTCATAGAACCCTGTTCGAGAAAAACGACCGGTATTCTCGAACACATCCCCCTGAGCGATGCCCTATTCCCTCAAAGCAAAACATTTACCCCTATGTGCTGCGCAAAATTTTTTCGCGCTGTACGGAAATAACAGCGGTTGTTCGTACACCTCCCGGCGACCGACAACATAATTACACCGTCACTTGAAGTCACCCGAAAGCTGCAACCCCCGATATGATCCCTTGGCGAAATTTTGCTAATTCTGCTGGCAATACCCCGCAGGAATAAGCAATGCGATTTCTCAAACTCCGGACCGATCACAACCGTACCCGCCGGGACGGCAGCCGCTACGTCACCCCGCTGATCGTGGATGCGCCGCGCCGGTATGCGCCCAGCCACAGCCGCAAAGAAACCAGCCTGCGCCGGACCCGGTGCCAGCTGATCACCGGTGCCCATGACGCCGGCAAAAGCCGCTGGCTCACCCGCCTGCGCGACAACCGCCACGAGATCTGGGGGCGGCAACCGCAGCCGGTGCTGCTCGAGGGGCTGATGCCGCTCTCGAGCTGGGTCGAAATCAAGGGCATCGAAGCCTGGTATGCGACCTTTACCGAAGAAGCTGAAACTCAGACGCCCTGGGCCCGGCTCAACCTGCAGCAGAAAGCCGACTTGCTGGCTGACTACCTGCTCGACACCCAGGCGCTGCTGTTTATCGACGATGCCCACAAGCTCACCGGCCGCAAGGCCCAGATCGCCCGCAAGTGCATGCTCTCGGCCAAATTGTGGCTGATTTCTGCCAGCGAGGAAGGCAGACTACCGCCCTCCATCCGGCCGATCATCGAACGGCGCGATCCGCAACGGACCAACCTCGAGAGCGATGTCAGCTACGACACCACCCGGGCGCTGATCTGGTTCCTGGTCGCAATGTGCATTATTTCCGGCGCCTGGGAAGCCGGCGCGGTGATCGGCGGCCTGCAGATGCTCGGCACCGGGAGGCGTTCGACCCGTGCCGAATAACCACCCGACTCCGCCTCACCCGATCATCCGGGCACTTGCCGTACTGGCTGTCCTGCTTCCCATTACAGCCCAGGCCGCCGAACCTCAGAACCCGGACCGTCCGGCAGCCACGCCACAAACACAAAATCCAAAAGGATGGGGGATCAGCCTGCCCTGGCAGCAGCCCGAAGAAACGCCGCCGGATATCCGCCCGTTCGAGCTGCCGACCCTCAAAGGCACCCCGCCCAACTTCCACACCCCGATCCCGGCGCTCAAGAGCGCGCCGGTGATTGACCCCGATGCCATCTTTACCGTCATCAACCGCTGCTATCCGGAGAAGAGCAAGTTCAACATCGATCTGAAAATCGTCGCCGGGGTCCGCTCCAACGTCGACCAGTACGACCGCAGCGACTGGCCGGAGATCACCGATCACTACATCGGCCTGGTCGGCGAGATGCCGCTTTACTCCAGCACAGAGCAGTCGCGGGAGCGGGAATGGGAGCACAAACGCCGGATCAGCGTAGCCCAGAGCGTCGCCCGTTTTGCCGAAGCCCTGGCGAACCGCAACCATGCCTACCGGGAGATCGGCCTGTACCTGGCACTGGAAGCCCGGTCCCAGGCCCGGGTCAAGCAGGGGATCGCCAACGTCACCGAGCAGGTCAGCTACCTGGAGAAAGTCGCCGCCGCCCAGCGTGATATCCTCAAGTTCGAGGCGCAAATCGTTGAGCAGCGCCTGGCGCTGAGCTCGATGTGCGACAACCAGCGTATCGACCAGGTCAACCGGTACCTGCAGCGCCTGGCTTACCTGCCGCCGCCCTCACCTCCCGAACAGACCCCGCAACCAACGGAGGCCCGGCCGTGAAGTGGTTCAACCATACCCTGATCGCCGGCGCGGCCTGCGCGGTGATCTCCCCGCCCCATGTTGCCGCCTGCGTGGCCGGCGCGACCGCCCCGGACTGGATGGAATACCTGGCCAAAGCCGGCGGGCGCCACATCAAGCACCGCGGGCCGACCCACATTTTTACCCACTGGCTGATCGCCGCGCTGGCCTTCACCTTTGTCTGGGATTACCACGGCCTGCTGACCGCGTTCGCCTGGGGCGGGGTGAGCCATATCCTCACCGATGCGATGACCGTAAGCGGGGTGCCCTTCTCCCCCTACAGCGACCGGCGATTTCATCTGTTCGGCGGCCGCTTTCGCACCGGCGATCCCATCGAGTACGCGATTGCTGCCCTGGTGGTGATCGCCTGCATTGGCCTGAGTCACCTCACCGGCGGCAGCGGGTTTGCGCCGTTCTTCTACGACTGGGGGGGGCTGTACCAGGAAGGGCTGATTGACGGCGCGGAATGGAAGGCGAACCGCTTCCGGTTGATTTAAAGCACACCCTTCAGCGCAGGGGTGAGGAATATCCGCATTCTGCTACCAAATTGCGCAATATCTCCGCCCCATGAGGCTCCAGAAGACACATCTTCTGCAACCATCCTCGATAAACTGAAACTATCTCAAGCCAGAAGGCATGCCTGACCGAAAAACCAATTGCAGGCCATCTCAACCAGACGAAAGGAGCGCCATTATGCAAATCGTGCATGGCACACTGACACATTTTGCCAACCCCGGAGCACACCCGAATAACGTTTATTCCCCTGAGCAACAAGCGGTATTAAGTGTGGCCAGCGCAGCGCAAGCCATTGAGGAGATCCAACGCTGGCCGGGTTACGCGGTGACCCCATTGCATTCATTGTCCCATTTATCTCAAGCCGCAGGGATCGACCGCCTGTGGTACAAAGATGAGTCGCAGCGGTTTGGTCTCAAAAGCTTCAAGGCTCTGGGCGGGGCTTATGCCGTCGCACGGCAACTCCAGGCGGTTCTCAAAGCGCGCTACGGCAAACAACCGACCATTACCGAGTTGTTGAAGGGCCAGTGGCAGTCTGAAGCCGCAGAGGTCGTGGTCAGCTGCGCCACAGACGGCAATCACGGCCGCTCTGTTGCCTGGGGGGCACAGCTGTTCGGCTGCGGCTGTGTGATCTATATTCACCGGGATGTTTCGGAAGGGCGCAAACGGGCCATGGAGCAATACGGCGCAGAGGTGATCCGGATCAGCGGCAACTATGATGAATCGGTTCGCCTCGCCGATGAAGAAGCCAGAAAACACAACCGGGTGATCGTCTCTGATACTTCTTATGAAGGCTATATGGAGATCCCCAAAGACGTTGCCCTCGGCTATACCGTGATGCTTGGCGAAATCGTCGACCAGCTGGCCGGAGCGATCCCGACCCATGTGTTTATCCAGGGCGGTGTCGGGGGGCTGGCCTCGGCGGTGTGTGGCTATTTCTGGGATCTGTGGGGAAAAAAACGCCCGCGCTTGATCATTGTCGAGCCGGAGCAGGCCAATTGCCTGCAGCAAAGTGCCCGCGCAGGCAAACCCGTCGTGGTTGACGGCGATCTCGAAACCTTAATGGCCGGGCTGGCTTGCGGCGAAGTCTCGGCACTGGCCTGGACCATCCTTGCCAACGGTGCCGATGATTTCCTGACACTCAGCGAAGCGGCCATCGGCCAAACCATGCGCCTGCTGGCCTCCGGGTATCACGGCGATCCGGCAATTGAGGCCGGGGAATCCGCTGTGCCGGGTCTGGCTGCCGCGCTCATCGCCCGCGAGAGCAATCAGTTCGCTCAGGCGCTCGGCCTGGATGAATCCAGCCGCGTGCTGGTGATCGGAACGGAAGGGGCGACGGACCCGGCGTTGTATCAGCAACTGATCAGCCAGTAAGCCGCTCCGAATCGACAGAGAGCACGGGGGTCGTGCTCTCTTCACCTCGATTCGCTTCTCTTCAATGCAGCGGCGTGGCAGAACACCACACTGAACTGCATCGAAACAAACCGCAATTAATCACCCTCTTCATCAATCGGGATGGTCAGCCCGACCTTAACCGGATCCATCACCACATTGGTCTGAAAACTCTTGATATTGGCATTGTCAAAAAATGCTTCCCGCGTGAACTTATCATACCCCGCCATATCTGCCGCGGTGACAATCAGGATGAAGTCTGAACTGCCGGTTACGTAATAGCATTGCTGGACCGAGCGGTTCGCCGTCATCTCTTTTTTGAAGTTATGCATCAGATCGACCCGCTCACGTTCAAGCGTTACCTGAACGACAAAGGTCATCGCCTGCCCGACTGATTTGGGATTCACGACCGAGATATCGGCCTGGATGACCTGTTTCTCCCGCATGCGCTTGAGCCGCCGCTGAACCGCAGCCGGCGACAATCCCACACTTTCAGCAATTTGTTCTGAAGTGATGCGGTTAGACAACTGGACAAGATCAAGAATTTTACGGTCGAAGCTATCGACCACGGGTGGAGAAGCGTGCGCCATTTCTGTCAGGATCCTTTGAGCATAAATGTAGTATTGAACGGCGCCAAAGCCCTGGGCACCTGAAGTGCCGGGGATCAGCTTACCGCCTGTTTCCTTGCCAATCTCACGCACTATATCGCAGAAAAACGCGGATTATCATCATTATTCAAAATGTTTTTGAGGAATTCCCTCAATCCAGTCAAGGCATCATGACCTTGTAAACGAAATGTAAAACTTCGTTTCGACACCTTATCGATAGAAGGGTCATCGCGTCAACACGCCAGACAAATGCGTTCAGTCGCGGGCCTTCCGTCACCGGAAAATGTTGTGTTGCTAACCTCACGGGGTGCCTATGAGAAATGAACGGATCGAACCACACTTTGCGTTAGAGCACCTGGCCCCGGCCGGACGCATTGGGGTGATCACCCTGGCGACAGATTTTAATATCGAGCAGGATTTACGCCGGCTGTATCCCGAAACGGTACACATGTTTACCAGCCGCGTTCGCAATGTAAATCCCCTGACGATTGAAAACCTGCGCACCATGGCACCCGGCATCACCGCCGCGGCCGACGCGATCCTGCCGGGCACCCGGCTGGATGCCATGATCTATGCCTGTACCTCGGGCACCATTGCGATCGGGCAAGCCAATATCGCAGCGCGCATCCATCAGGCCTGTCCGGGAACGGCGGTCACGGATCCGGTCACCGCGGTCTTTGCCGCGCTAGCCACACTGCGGGTCAAGCGCCTGTCCATCCTGACCCCTTATACCGACACCGTGAATCACGATGTTGCGGCGTATTTTCATCAGCAGGGGTATGAGGTGACGAACATTGCCGGGTTCGGTTTTGAAGACGACACGGCCATGACCTTTATCGATCCGCGCGACATCAAACGGGCCGCCCTGCGCATCTGTGATCCGAACGCCGATGCCCTGTTCATCTCCTGCACCGCCCTGAGGGCAACCCCGGTGATCGCCCAGATTGAAGCCGCCCTCGGTAAACCCGTGCTCAGCAGCAACCAGGTTCTGGCCTGGCATTCATTAAAACTGGTCGGATACGCCGAGCCGATCCACGGCTTCGGGTCGCTGATGGAAAGGCACCTGGGCGCACCGGCTGAAACGCAGCCATCGTGCGAACACCTAAGCGACGCCCAATAAATCTCTTACCAGACGGAGCTCAGAATATGTTGTTACTCCCTCCACAACTCATCACTGACATGACGGCCTGGCGCCAGCACCTGCACCGCTTTCCCGAATGCGGGTTTGATGTCCATCTGACGGCTGACTTTATCGCGGAGAAACTCCACAGCTTCGGCATTGAAGTGGTCCGCGGGATCGGGCAAAGCGGGCTGGTCGGGATCCTGCGCCAGGGGAGCAGTTCGGCCAGCATCGGTCTGCGGGCGGATATAGATGCCCTGCATATCCGGGAGCAAAATACGTTCTCCCACTGCTCGCAACACGACGGCAAAATGCATGCCTGCGGACACGACGGGCACGCTGCGATGTTGCTGGGTGCCGCTTGTTATCTGGCACAACACCCGACCTTCGACGGCACGATTTATTTTATCTTCCAGCCCGATGAGGAGCATGGCTGCGGGGCCCAGGCGATGATTGACGACGGGCTGTTTGAGCGCTTCGAGATTGACGAAGTGTACGGCATCCATAATTTCCCCGGCCTTGCCGAAGGCGAACTCATGGTCCGCCCGGGCTCCCTCATGGCCAGCGAAAGCAGTTTTGAAATCACCATCACCGGCGTCGGCGGACATGCCGCGCTGCCGCATCAGGGCATTGATCCGCTCGTGGTCGGCGCCCAGGTTGTACTGGGGCTGCAGACCATTGTCTCGCGCAACCTCAGTGCGATTCATGAGACGGCGGTCGTCTCTGCGACTGAATTTATCACCGACGGCACCGTGAATGTGATCCCTTCGACCGTCACCATCAAAGGTGACTGCCGCTGCTTTACCGAAAGCGCCCTGGCCCGGATTGAGCAGAGCATGGCCCGGATCGTGGCCGGGATTTGCCAGGCCGCGGGGGCCGAATACCAGTTCAGCTTTACCAATACCTTTTATCCCACAGTCAACAGCCCGGCGCAGACCCGGTACGCCGTTGAAGCGGCCCGGCAGGTTCTGGGGGAAGATCGGGTACATGCCGATTGCGATCCCCTGACCATCTCCGAAGACTTCTCCAGCATGCTGCGGGTCAAACCGGGCTGCTATGTGCTGCTCGGCAATGGCACGGAGTCCGTGGGCGGCTGCGCCCTGCACAACCCCCGCTATGACTTTAACGACCGCATTCTGGAATTCGGCGCACGGTACTGGATCCAGCTGGTGACCAACCGCCTGAGCCCGATAACCGGTAACCGGTAAACACCACTTTCACCACCGCAGCCGGCACAGCGCATTTGCCTGTCACCGGCTGCCCCATGGCAAGCGACCCAAAAAGGAAGAACAGGATGAAACGCTCTCTCGTTGCACTACTCAGTTTAGGGATGATGTTCAGCGCACAGGCTGAAACGTGGAAGTTCGCTTCGGAAGAAGATAAGAACGATGTTCAGGATGTCTACGCCAAGGCATTTGCCGACACCATCAAACAAGAATCCGATGGTGATATCCGGGTCCGTATTTACTACTACGGCCAGTTAGGGACGGAAAATGATATCGTCGAGCTTGCGGCCAAAGGGACCATCCAGTTTGTCTCGGTCGGCGCCGGTCATCTGGGCTCTTACGTCCCGGAAGTTCAGGCCGTCAGCCTGCCCTATGTGCTGGGCACTAACGAAGCACTCACGCACAAGGTCCTGACCCAGAGCCCGACGATCTACAACCACTTGGCACCGAAGTTTGAAAAGTCCAACCTCAAACTGCTGTCGATGATGTCGGAAGGCGAAATGGTCTGGGGCGGCAACAAGCCGATCCGCTCTCCGGAAGACTTCGCGAACCAGAAAATCCGCACCTTTACCTCGACCATTCCGGTCGAAACCTATAAGGCTTTCGGGGCAACCCCGACCCCGCTCTCCTGGGGGGAAGTGTACGGCTCGCTGCAATTAAAAACCATCGACAGCATGGTGAACCCGATTTACTTCATCTACAACGCCAAGTGGCATGAAGTGCAAGATTACCTCATGTTCCCGGGCCAGCAGTCCTATATCAGCACCGTCTCAACCAACAACCAATGGTTCCACAACCTCTCTGCCGACAAGCAGGCCATGATCAAAAAAGCCATCAAAGCAGCCGATCAGGCCGCCTATGCATACCAGCTGCGGATCAACAAAGAGCACCTCGAGAACATTCTGAAAGAGCGTCCGGACATGCAGATCATTACGCTGACCGAGAGCGAACGCGAGCGCTTCAAGACCCTCAGTCAGCAACTGTTTACCACCTATTATGACGTGGTCGAAAACGCCTATCCGGACGCAGAGAAAGCCGCAGCGCGTCAGGAAGCCGAGGCCATCCTCACCGGCCTGCTCAATGATGTCAAAGTGGCGGCTCGCTGACCAAGGGCCTGCTGAATACGATGTCCCCTCGCGGCCGGCGCCTACCGGGCTGGCCGCGATTCAGACCTTTCCCGTCACTGACGTCCTGCATCAGCAGTCTTGACCAGATCGTGGATATCAAAGCCGAGTCAATCCGGGCCAAAGCGAACAAGGAGCGTATCGATATGAAAGGAATACTCCATCAGATCAGCCAGGTGACAGAAACGCTGGAGCGTGTGCTGATCACCAGTTTTATTCTCATCATGATGATGAACTCAACGGCCAACGCCATCGGCCGTTATGCCTTTAACCAGAGTCTCTTTTTTGCCGAAGAGCTGAACCAGTTTTTAATCGTTGCTGTGACCTTTATCGGGTTTGCCTATGCCGTCCGCAAAGGCCGCAATATCCGCATGACCGCCGTGTATGACGCCCTCGACCCACGGGCCCAGAAACACCTGACCACGCTGATCGCCCTGATCACCTCACTGCTGATGTTTTACCTGGCCTACCAGTCCTTGCTCTATGTCGCTGAGCTGAAAACAATGAACCGCCTCAGCCCGGCGCTGCAACTGCCGGTCTTCTGGGTTTACGCCATCATCCCGGTCGGGTTCGCCATTGCAGGGCTGCAATACCTGATGAGCCTGGCGATGAACCTCATCCACGATGATATTTATCTCTCGTTCGACATGATCGAAAATAAACAGGAACAGGCGAGGGAATACTCATGAGCAGTATCACGCAGTTTTTATCCGATGTGATCGCCGGCGAGCCTGACATTTACGTGATCACCTTCACTCTGGTGGTCGTCATGGTCGTCTTCCTATTCCTCAGCTTCCCGATGATTGTGCCGCTGGCAATCGGGGCGCTGATTGGGCTGATACATTTCTCGCAGGTTGATCCCCAGGTCCTGATCCAGCAAATGGTCACCGGGATCTCGCCGAATGCACTGATCGCGGTCCCCATGTTTATCCTCGCCGCAGACATCATGACCCGCGGCCATACGGCACATAACTTACTGGGGCTGATCCAGGCCTTTGTCGGCCATTTACACGGCGGGCTGCCGATCACCACCTGCATCAGCTGTACCCTCTTTGGCTCGGTGTCCGGCTCCACCCAGGCCACCGTAGTGTCGGTGGGGCAAATCATGCGCCCGAAGTTGCTGCAGGCCGGCTATAAAGACAGCTTTGTCATGGCGCTCATCATCAATGCCAGTGATATTGCTTTTTTGATCCCGCCGAGCATCGGCCTGATCCTGTACGGGACCCTGGCCAACGCCAGCGTGGGCGAACTGTTCATTGCCGGGATCGGCCCCGGGTTAGTGCTGGCGCTGCTGTTTTCACTCTTCAGTTACGGCTACAGCGTGAAGCACAGCGACAGCCTGAGCCTGGTCGAAAAAGCCTGTACGGCCGAAAAGATAGCGGCCATCAAGAAAGCCATGCTGCCGATGGGATTTCCGGCCCTGATCATCGGCGGGATTTACTCCGGCATCGTGACACCGACCGAAGCGGCCTCCTTCGCCGTGCTCTACGCCATCATTATTGAATCGGTGATTTACCACAAACTAACGCTCAGCGATATCTGCGATGCCGCGCTCAATACCGGCTTGATCACCGCCGTCGTCTTTGTGCTGGTTGGGGTCGGCCAGGCTTTTTCCTGGTACATCTCGTTTGAGCAGATCCCGCAAGCGCTGTTGGCACCGCTCAACCTGGAACACGCCTCCCCTGAATATATTTTGTTTGTCATCGCGGTAGCATTTTTCGTCGGCTGCATGTTCGTTGACTCCCTGGTCGTGCTGCTGATCTTAACCCCTATTTTCATGCCCATCATTGAGGCCGCAGGACTGGATCCGGTCCTGGTCGGGGTTATGGTCACCCTGCAGATGGCCATTGGCTCTGCCACCCCGCCGTTCGGCTGTGACATTTTCACCGCCATCGCCATCTTTGAAAAACCATACATGGAAGTGATCAAGGGCACGCTCCCCTTCTTCCTGATCTTGCTCCTGATGTCAGCGCTGCTGATTTATTTTCCGGGTATCGCCCTGATGCCGCGAGATCTCTTGTTCTAACCCCACAGACAGGCGCAGCGGGAAGAGAAAATCTCATCCTCTGCCCGTTGCGCCGGCATGTTCGTAAGGATAAATATCATGCACACCCTGATCGCCCCCCAACGGGGTTTTGAATTTGCAGAATTTGAGCAACGCACCAACCAGCTCCAGGCGCAGATGCACGCGCAGCGGCTTGATGCCGTCTTCTTTACCACCGAGCCGGAGTTCCGCTATTTCAGCGGCTTCAAAAGCCAGTTTTGGGAAAGCCCGACCCGGCCCTGGTTTTTAGTGGTCCCCGCGGCCGGAAAAACCATTGCCGTGGTCCCGGAAATCGGCGTCGCAGGATTTGAGCAGACCTGGCTCGAAGATGTCCGGAGCTGGCCTTCCCCGCGACCGGAAGATGACGGTATCTCGCTGCTGGCAGCCACCTTAAAATCTCTGGCCGGGCGGCACCACCGCATCGGCGCCATGCTCGGGCCGGAAACGCACCTGCGGATGCCTGCCGCCAACTACGCGGCGCTGCAACAGCAGCTGAGTCAGCATCAGATGGTCGATGTGTCCTCAGCCGTGCGCCGCATCCGCAGCATCAAATCCCGCGCGGAAATCGAGAAGATCCGCTTTGCCTGCCAGGTTACCGCCGCCGGGTTTGACTATTTGCGCCGTCACCTCAGCGCCGGGATGACAGAGCGTGACGCATGTAAAGCCATGCACCTGGAAATGCTGCGCCTGGGTGCCGATGCCTGCCCGTACCTGATCTCCGCCTCCGGCCAGGGAGGCTATGACAACATCATCATGGGGCCCACGGATCGGGTCCTGGATGAGGGTGATGTCCTGATCATCGATACCGGGGCCACCTTCGACGGCTACTTCAGCGACTTTGACCGCAACTACGGCTTCGGCCGCATGCCCGCCGAAACCTTACGTGCCTACGACGCAGTCTATGAAGCCACCGAGGCCGGGCTGCATCTTGCCGCGCCCGGCGTGACCACCGGGGAGCTCTGGCAGGCCATGTGGGCCGTGCTGGAAAAATCAGGGGCTCTGGGTAATGACGTCGGACGCATGGGGCACGGACTGGGGATGCAGCTGACCGAATGGCCCTCGCATGTCCCGCAGGGCAATGTGGAGCTGAAGCCGGGCATGGTGATCACCCTGGAGCCGGGCATGGCATTTGCCCCGGGCCGGATGATGGTACATGAAGAAAATATCGTCATCACCGCATCCGGCTGCGAACTGCTGCACGAGCGCACCTGGCGCGACATGCCGGTGATCGCGTAGCGAGGTTACCATGGACACAGGGGCGCATCGGTGTCACCGCAGCGCCCCTGTCGAACACGTGAAACAGCCCTGAAACCGATGGGAATTTCAGGCTGAAATTATCACACAAAGGCAATTTATATCAATAAGTTATACGTAAATCCGGCGTGGGTAATGTCAAGGGATTTAGGGAAGAGAGGGGAAGTGTTGGAGAGCCACGAATCATTACCATGATCATTTAAACGACCACATAGCGTGGTCGTTATACTTAATCGCAGAGAAGAGAATGTAGATTAATCGTTTTTCTCAACAGTCCAAATTTCAGAGTTGCCGCCATCTACAGAGACTACCCAGTATGTGTCACTGATACCAACTGGTTTGACAACAATCGGTGTTGATGCACCGACATCAATACGTAAGTCACCTTTGTCACCCATACCGCTACCGTCCACACCAAGTATCCCCCAGTCATAGCTACTACCATTATTAACTGTCAGGTGACCATTGAAAGCAAAAGTGTAGCCTGTGGTATAACTCTCAGCAAAAGCGTAGGTATCTTTTCCGTTCGTGAGGATTGTCTTGCCTGCGACATCCTCGACCGTGAATGCGCTTGACTCAACCAATTTCCCTAGTGTGCTGCTTAGCTCTGACTTGACGGTACTTTCATCAAGAAAGCCAGGTTGTACAAAATTAAGGTTACTATTGGTGTTAGCCAAAACGATGTTGTTATAAAGTGCGGTGTCTAAAACAGTTGAAGCGGCTGTGCCAGGAGACTCGATTAAATCTTGTATAGTTTTCCGAAGGTCGACACCGTTGCTGTTAAACAGCAAACCTGTTAAATCAATTCTCTCGGAATCACTGCTTCGGTTTATGGTTTTCAGGATTGTGGCGACAGTTATAGGGTCGACACTAACAGTGTTTGTTGATGAAACTTGAAGATGGTATGGCGTTGTATGAGATAGTGGTGTTTCTACCATACCAATCATGATCGCTTGATCAGTTAGCGTAGGTTCATTATTTTCGTCACACTTACCGATATAGAACTCTACTGATTCATCAGGCATCGCTTTGTAATGCCCATCTTCGTCGGTACAGCCCGATTGCGTTGCGGACGCATAATAAAGCCCTTTTACAGGCTCATCTATAAATGTATATGTAGTCGGTGCGGCATTATTCGTGCCTGTGTTAGTGCCTGTGTTAGTGCCTGCCTCAGTACCTGTGTTTGTGGCGACGTCATTACTACCGCTGCTTCCATTACACCCCATTAAAAGCGCTACCGATAGAAAAGAGAAAGCAATTCCAGATTTATTCATTAACGGTTTCCATCCAACTGTTTGTATTTGCTGCAATTGTGCCTTTTTCGACAATATAAATATGTTAAATAAGTTGAGTTTGTCATAAATTGCATTGCGCTTGACTGCATTTACTACCTACATCACATTAAATGTTTGTTGTTTTTAGCTTATTGGCCGTGAGATTCAGGGCAAAGTCTGATGCAACTTTTCTATGTTGAAAATAGGAAATGCTTTACCTTGACCCATACACTCTTTCATCCGAACCTTACCAGTTAGATCAAAAGATCGAACTGGCTTCTGTCCAAAGCTATCCCCAGCCCCCAAAAACTGGCGATTTCACCCTGAAACAGCCAATTTAAACCATTAAAATTCAACAATTTAGCCATGAAATCGGCATGGTGAATTTCAGCCCAGCCGCTGCGCCCGCTTTACCATGCCGGAGAAAATAACTTCACTGATCTCGGCCGGGAAAACGGACAGGGTCAGTCCCTTTGTCCTCCCGGTAACGGCGCTGCCCTCGACACAATATGACTTGATCTGGAAACGATTTGGACTAGCTTTATAGTCACACCCACGTCAGCAGGTAGTGGCTGCAGTTTAGTCGATGGTCGCGACGTCCTTATCCCTATCACGGAGGAATCACCATGTCGCCCAGACTTCGCACTAACGTCGTCGACCAATGCGCCACCAACCCGTCCGATCCGCTTTACTGGTATGAAAAGGCCGTCAGCCTGATGCGCGGCCGGGACGTCTCCGATCCCACAAGTTGGGGGTGGTGGGCCGCCGTACACCAGTACTATTTCCGGTCCCCGTTCTGGCATGCCACCTACGACAACGGCAAGCCGTGGGTCACGGGCCTGGAGAACGAGATCAGCCCCAGCGACCGGGAGTTCCTCGCCAAGTGTCCGCACGGCTCATTTTATTTCCTGGCCTGGCACCGGCAGTACCTGCTGGCTTTTGAAAATGCGATCCGCGCGGTGCTCAGCGAGATGCCGGACGCACCGGACAACTGGGCTCTGCCTTACTGGGACTACACCACCTCCGGACCTACCAATATGGTGATCCCCGAATCGTTCAAAAATCCAAACACCGCCCTTTATTTCCCGGGCAGGCTTCACAACAACCTGGATTTTTACGAGGGCACCGTCGAGAGTGTCAGCGACGAGCCGTTCTTTGAATTCGGCGGCAGCCGGGACAATGACGGCGGCTCACTGGAAGGCACCCCGCACAATGTTATTCACAACGGTGTCGGCGGGGCTATGGGCAGCACCCTGACCGCCGGTCTGGATCCGCTGTTCTACCTGCATCATGCCAATATCGACCGCCTGTGGGCGATCTGGACCGAGCTGGGCGGCGAGGTGCTGATTGACAACCGTCCGCCTTATCCCGGTGTCGAGTATGCGTTCAAATGGTTCCACAACGGCAGCGTCAAAGATGTCAGCCTGCTGCTGGATCAATTCTCCGAGACCGACAACATTGTGATCCGAACGCCAGATGACCAGGTTCTCGAAACCATCAGCTACACCTATACGTCGGCAAGCGGCTTGTCGCAGTTTATCCGTGATGTTGAAGCGAGCAGAGCACCGGAAGTCAGCGTCGCGGCCCTGACTTCCAACCGGGAGGTGATGCCGATGGCCATTAAAAAAGCCAGTGATATCGATACCCTGATTGTCGGCAACATGAATCAACCGATGACGATTTCCGACCAGGCCAAATCCGAGACACTGCACCTGCTCGAGGAAAAATCCTTCCGCAATACCCTGAGCCTGGCACAGGCGACCAACACCCCGACCCAGATCCGGGCCGCCAAAGTCAAACTCGAGGGTGTGGTCACGGATGGGATCCCCGTCAACTACCGGGTGACCCTTATCGAACATGATCCGGACGGCCGGGCGACAAACCAATGGGATTTGGGCGTTGTATCTTTCTTCGGCTCGACCCAGGTCAACGGCAAAACCCAGCTGTTCGACGAGGCGCCGATGTCCACCACGGTCCGAGTACCGAAAAAACACGTCCTGGCGGTCTGTCAGCGCCTGCTGGACAAACGCTCCCTGACGGTACAGCTGACCCCGGACGGTGAAACCACAGATTGCGGGGTTGTCACCATCCAGAAAATTTCGCTGGAATTCCATTCGGTATCCTGACCCCACCGGGTGCGGCCAAATCCGGCTGCACCCGCACACTGAGAGCATGCGATGATTCGACTCACCAGACCATGGGGATTGCCCCGCGCCCGGACCGGCGGGGCGATTACTATGCTGAACACCCTCGGGATCGATCCCGACTATATCGGCAAATACAAAATCAGCGCCGGCCTGTTTGTGGCCCTATTTGCCGCGGCCTGGGGCACCCTCGCTTACCGCGCGCTGGCGAACAGCCCGCATACGGCGCACACGATGGAGAGCCACGCCATACACCAGACGTCTCACGGCGAGCTCGCAACATTGATACTGATGATCGCGGCAATGATGCTGCCGATGATAGCCGGCCACCTGCTGCACATTGCCCGCTCGCTGAATGCCCGGCACCGCCTTCCGGCCATGGTGCTATTTTTCGCTTGCTACAGCGGTGGCTGGGTCATTCTGCTCTCAGGCATCACCTGGTTGGCCGGCACCGTCACCGAAGCCGCAGACCTCTCTTCAGCGGCCCTCAGCTGGACTGCGATCGCCCTGTTTTTCGCTGCCGGATACTGGGGACAACACCCGGCCAATAAGGCATTCAGGAGCCGTTGCGGTCGGTTGGGCGTGGTGCATGTATCCGGGTTCCGGGTCTATCGCAGTATCATGACCTATGCCCGGAAAACCTGGCTACAGTGCGCCCTGGAATGCGGCCTGGTGATGATTGCCATGGTACTGATGATCGGGCATAGCCTGCTGCTGATGGTCCTGATGACCGCGATCCTGCTCGTCGACCGCTACCTGGTGGTGATCCGGTTCAAAAGCATCAGCAACGGTTGGATAGCCATCGGGGCCTGGCTGCTGCTATCCGAGCTCACGGCCCTGCCGCACCCGTTCTGAACTGCATCGCTGAAGCATAAAGAGAGGGAATAGAAGGGCAGGTGGCCGTGAACGCTGATTCGCCTGAAACTTCTGGCGATTTCAGGCTGAAATTATTCACATAAATTGATGAATATCATAGGGTTAATCGTGGAATTCGCGTGGTGAGTTCCGGGGGATTTCGGGGAGGGTTAGAGAGCCATGACGCGGGCAGGGCGCAGGGTAAATTAAAATTGATCCAAAGTAAGTTAGCCCACAGGTTTAAAACGGCCGTAGGGTGGTGTTGAGCTTGTGAAACGCACCGTTTCTCTATGCTAATACGATGGTAATAGGTTGATTTAGTTCGTTGAACCGTTGGCCATTAAGGTGTAGATTTTGTCATTAACACGCGATTCGCGTGTTTCCTACCTCAAATCATTCTACGGGCCTAGTAACACTGGTTCAATTTGGTTTAGGTAGAGAGCTGTCTCAAAAATCTTGTGGGTATATAGAAGAGCATTATTGATGCGATATGTGGGTAGCGAACTAGAACGATTGGCACTGAACGATACAGATCCTAACCATGCAGATTTGTTAGGAAGAAGTGCATTCAATCGGTACTACTACGCAGCTTTTCTTATTACTAGAGAAACACTTGGATTTATGAAACCCAACTGGAAAGGAACTGCGCATGCTGAAATTCCGAAATTGTTGGAAAATGGCCTGCGTAAGCCAGCTAAAGCAGCTTTGACGAAACAAGTAAGGTCAGGGTTGCTTGATAGAGGTGATGAGAGTCGATTGCTGGGAGATTTGAACGCCACCGGGAATCAATTAGCGCAGTTGCTAAAGCTTGCATACGATGCACGAATTTTAGCCGACTATGAGCCAGAAATTAAGACAACAAAAGATGGTGGTGTTATCTATTTGAGCACGCATAAATTAACCACAGCACGTCAATGGCCAAGCCAAGCGGAAAGGCTCTGTGCGAAGCTCAAGCGAATTTGGAAGGAGATAGGCCTTGTCTAATCAACCTGCGATCCATAATTTAGACGAAATACAGGCTGAGTATTTTATTTCCGATGTCATTGTTCGAACGTCTGATGGTTGCGTCGTTCTATATGTGCCAAAAGACAAGATCAGTGAAAGGGCTCAAAAAGGATTTGTGTCGCTAAAGCAGCTGGATAATTTGCAAAGAAAGCTAAAACAAGAATACGACGTAGATAGTGAGTTAATATTATCGGATTCAGATAGTCTAGCAAAGATGAGCGAAGGTTTTGAAACATTGCTGAAAACAACTTTCCCCGACATTATCGATGGGGCGCAGGTTTATTTTTTAAATTCTCAAAAGGTGAGTGTAACAATTAAATTTTCTGATGCTGTGGAAATCAATAAAAAGGAAACAATTGAAACCTTTTTAAAAACAATTTTAACCTCAGCCAAAATTGAAGTGCAGTCGCTACAGTGGGATGAAATTGAGCTGCCTTCATTAATTGAATTATTAACGGTTACAAAAAAGTTACAGCCTGTGAAATTGAAACAAGTATATGACTGTTTACATGAGGGTTATCCATCATTACAAGAAAACTGGTTGAACAAACAACTTGATAAGTTAATTAAAAAGCGATTTCTTGTGCGAGAGCAGGCAACAGAAACATATGCATTGACAGCTCACGGCTTGAACGTCTTGCCAAAGATAGCGAGCCGCAACAATTCAGACATTGTACGCGCACTTGATTTAGGAAGAAGAAAATGGTGAAATTCAACTACGGAGCGGCGAAGAATTGTCGCGAGGGTGTGTATCATGCCCGTTTGCGAAGGCTAGACACAGAAACACCGATGGACAAACGTCCATCCGTGCTTCGCCCGGCTGGACGTTTGTCCATCGTTGTAAATTTTATGAAAAGTACAGTGTCATGAATGCCGCGCCGCTCCTAGTTTCTTTTCATTCATTCCAGAAATTCTTAGCTGCCTTACCTGAAAAGCATCGTGAGAATTATCAACAGGAAATAGAAGAACTGTTTTTACAGCAGCTCCCTCCTGTAGCCTCAGAAACTTGTTTAGCTGTACTATTTGGCTATTCACTTGATTTTGTATATGCCTTGTCCAAAAAACAACACAAGTTCTATCGAAGCTTTAAGATTCAGCAAGGCAAGAAGGTTCGTACTATCCACTCGCCAAGAGTTGCATTAAAGGTGGTTCAAAAGTGGTTCGGGACTCATCTAAGTAGTGCTATCTCATTTGAACCTCATGTGTGTGGCTTTGTGAAAGGTAAATCTTTTGCTGATGCGGCTATAATCCATCAGGGAGCTAGGTGGGTCTACTCAGTCGACATTGAGGACTTTTTCCCTGCAATTACAATTTTAAAAATATCAGATTCTTTAGAAACCATTGGTTACTCCAAAGAATCAGCAACGCTACTCGCTAATATTTGCTCACTTAACTTCCGACTAGCCCAGGGTTCTCCTGCGAGCCCAGTGATTTCAAACCTCGTCATGAAGGATATAGATAGGCAGATAAAAGAGCTGGCTGATCAATATGAATTGCAGGTTTCACGTTATGCGGATGATATAGTTTTCTCGGGTAAAAATGTGTTCAACGAAGATATTTCCCATGAAATAGAGTCTATTTTTGAAGCATCGCCATTTTCACTTAACAAAAATAAAACTTATTTTTCTGACTCTGAAAAAGGGCAAAGATTGAAAGTTCACGGACTATTAGTTAAGGAAAATAAAGTTACATTAACCAAAGGCTATAGAAATAAAATCAGAGCATATCGCCATATGGTTGAGAAAGGGAAAGTTTCTGAAGACGATATGCCAAAATTAAAGGGACACCTAAAATTTGCAGAGTTTATTGAGCGTAAGAACCAAGTTTAGCTCGGTAGCGATGTGCTTATTAACCTATCCTTGTGCCATTAAAGTAAAAGATCTAACACATTTCTATCCAAAACTCCCCCCCGAAACCCTGGCGATTTCACCCTGAAATCGCCAATAAAAACAACTTAAAATCAATATCTTAATGATGAAATCAACGTGGTGAATTTCAGTCCATCCGCTGCGCCCGTTTCAGCAGGCCAGCGAAAATCGCTTCGCTGATCTTGGCCGGGAAATCAGCCGGAAGCGATGCCCGCACAGATGCCACCGCCGCGGGAACTTTGTCCCGCACCTCATCCAGGATCGCCTGCATCGCGGTTTCATCAAATCCGGCGGCACGGGCCGTGGCCAGAAAATGACGCGGGAAAATGGAATACCACTTGTAGTGTCGCCCCTTGCTGCCATGCAGTCCCATCGCCATTTTCACCTTGCGCTCCGAGAGCCCCGCGCCGCCCATCACCGGATAGACCGACAGAATGTCATACAGCGGGGTCAACCGGAAAGCACCGTCCGGCAGCAGGTAAACCGAGAAGTTCTTGGCGTGGCCGTCGGTTGCGGCCAGCAGCCAGAACACCACCTGGGCGCGCATGAACGTCGCCCGATCCAGCTCCGGATGCACCGATCCGAGCAGGTAAGTCATGATCTCGACAATCCCCGGACCGCCGTCGCTTTCATATTTCAGGCCCGGCGAAACCCCGAGCACCTGGCAGAAATCTTCCTGCGGCAGGCGCATGATCCACTGACCATCGGACGCCAGGCGGCGATCAAAGCGGGTGACCGACAGCGCCCGGATGTCGCCCACGGTCAACATCTCCGCCTCGGCAACCGGCAGCCCCAGCGCGGCCGCCAGGCGCAGGCAGACCAGCTCGTTCTCGACGCTGGCACTTAAATCGATGGTGTGGGATGGACTCTGTATCGCGCCGATCGGCAACTTGAGAATGTGCGTGGTCGGGGTGCTACCGAGCGGCAGGTACCACTGGCCGTTTTGCCGGAGCAGGGCAGTTTTCTCCTGCGCGCCGGCAATGGAGATCCGAAAGTCCGCTTCACTACTGATCATCCCGAGCGGCGCATCCACCCGGTAGCCCAGCAGAATATTGCGCAGGGCCGTGTCATCCAGCGCCTTGCAGTGGATGGTGCGCACCGCTTCCGGCTGACGCCGGGACGGGTAAATCTGCAGCGCGCCGACACAATCCATCCCGATCTCGGCCAGTAAGTCGAACGGCTGGCTCGAAGCCGCATGATGGCGGGCAACAATCCGCTGGCGGATCTGCATGTTGTCCGGCAGCAGGTTATCAAAAAAGTTATAGACCACTTCCCCTTTAAACCGGCGCCGACCCAGCGGCAGCGACAGCGAGATCGGACGCGCTCCCGGCGTATTCAGCCAGCTCTCGTCATACCCAAACTCATGGGCACCGGACGGCGAGCGGTGCAGGGTGCCGATCGGGTAGCCGTTCATCGCGATGGTGAGATCGGCCATTTACCACTCCTCCTTCCACTGCGTGGCCGCCGGGGCAGCTTCACCGCGCGGGCGGATCTCCAGCTCCAGATCCAGCGCTGCCAGCAGCTTGAACAGGGTATCGAGCCGGGTTCCGTCCGGGGCGTTTTCGAATTTCGAGACGGTGTCCTGGCGCAGCCCGACCTTGCGGGCAATCACACACTGGGACTGGCCCTGCTGCTTGCGTTGATCCTGCAGCAGATGACTGAGCTGATGGGCGGAAGTGACTTTCATCGGCGGCTCCTTACACGCGATAACCGGTAAAACTTATTTTACACGGCATGGCGTGTAAAAACAAAAATACACGGAGTTGCGTGTAGAGCAGGCGTGTGCGCGGCAGCCAATCGTAGAGGAGAGCATGACCATTTTTCAGAAAATTATATTCTCAGCCATATCATCAAGAACATGCTCATGCTTCGTGGGCCAGAAAGCACTGTTCTTCTTTAATCTCTGACTAATGAAATCAGGAAGATCCAAGCCTGAAATTTCTTTTACCTTATCATTGGGCAGCGACTTAATTTGGTTACAATAAGAGTTAATTGCCTTGATAACTATATCGAAATTTTCTTTTTCGAATTCAATGGTTTCTAATGTTTTACGCTTCTCATCGCGTAATAACTCAAGATCTTTTTGCATTTGCCAGGTCGCATGGCGGACATCACTCTTAGCCTCATGGTACTCACGAACCTGATCCACCTTATCTCCATAACTGGCGAGCAAGTTAAATGTACTGCTGATCTCATCAAGTTTGCGAGACTTCATCTTGACTTCCTGCTCTATCGTTCCCGCCTTGTCTTGTAGCACTGCGATAGTGGCCTCTAACCCAGTCTTAGAGAGGCGCAATGCGGAGCTCTTCGAGTCAAGTTCACGACTTACAGTACGTATCTTTGCCATAAGTTCTCTGTACTCCTGTCGCCTTTCATTCACGTACTCATCGGCTTCAGAGCGTTTCATCTTTGAAAAATCAGTGGCATCGTTCCTGAACTTTTGTAAGTCTGCTATCGCCCGCTTATACAACACCCCACCATCAACCAGAATGTTATCAACGTACTCTTGCCGAAGCCTGTTTTTCTCCAACGTCAGCTCTTCCGTTATCGTGGACCAGGCCGTTCGCTTCATTGTTGAAAGCTCCTTCTCCATCTCAGCCCGAGCTTGGTTGTATGCGTCTATTTTACTGGCGTTCAGCATTTCAAATTCTTGTTGAACAACGGCTTTACGGCGCTCAAACTCAGCTATTGACAGCTTTAACTCAACAAGAACTTTCTCTTGCGCTTCTATATTTAATCGACGGTTATGCAACCGTTTCTCATAATTTATCTCGCGCTCCTTTAAGTCACGCTCTTGATTCTGAATCCGCCTTTCTATAACATCCATCGACTTCATCGAATTTCTGAGTACCCGAGAACGCTCGCGGGCTTTTCTTTGCTTAACTCGGGCACTCTCAGCCACCGCCTCATGAAGGTCGTTAAACGGGCTTAGAGAAAGCACCTTAAACATGCAACCCCGGGTGGAATTGAACACATCTAGGTCACTGTGAAAGGACACATCCACTTCGATAATGTTCCGCCCTGACTGGCGAGCCTCTGCAACTTTAGATGCGTCGCACTGATGCTTATTTGCAATCTCAATCCAGTAGCGTTCACTGCCAATGTCAACGATTAGATCAGGAACTCTATTATCATCATGTATTTCAACCCGAACCGAATCCGGGTTTATCTTTACGATTTCGCACTCTTCCAGAGGAACCCACCCATTTTCCAATGGATGAGGTATTTCCCCGTTATGACTGAAAAATTCTTTGGCTGTTAAATGAAGCTGCGTTTCATATGCGCCCGCACATTCTGTCTTGCCGTAATGCGAAAAGTACCATCGCTTCACCTTACCTTTGTTAGCAATCAACCTTGCATTACAACAAGCACACACCACATCATCTTGCAGCCCACTTTGTACACTCTCGATGGATACAACTTCCTTGGTATTCTTGTGAATTGCGCGAGTTAAATGTATGTCAGCCATGGTGCACCCAGCTCATGAGGTTATGTCTAAAACGTGTTGGAATTTAATCTATCTACGACAACTTTAATCATCCCGAGGGAATGAGGCCACTGTCTCACTCAAGATATTTATCTGTTACCTCATTCCTGTGATGGTATTGACGGTTACTGGATCACTGATAAAAGATTTACAAAGAAAATAATAATACCCGTCATCCTGCACTAACGAGGAGCCGGGAATGCGGCAGAGTGGGGCAAGCGGCCTACAGAAGCTCAACACCAGATTCTCTGACACCTGAAAACCCTGGCGATTTCAGGCAGAAATTATCACTAGAAAATTAGGTATATCATTGGGTTAAGCGTGGAATTCGCGTGGTGAAATTTAGGAAGTTTCGGGGAGGAAGAGGAGGTATTGGAGAATCATTGAGCGGGCAGGGCTACGAGTTATCTTTCTCAGGTGCATGAGAAAGACGGTTCAGACGCAAAACCTTGACTGACACAAAATATCTCTCAAGAAATGTATGACATAGTATGCACTACCGTTATTTCACGACACGTAGGCAAGACATGGACCCTTTAAAATCCTCTAGTATTGCGAATTTTTTCCGGCTCCCCTCTCTATTACGGGACAGATACCAGAGCCCGCCAGGGTTTAATCTATTCAGCGTGTTAAGAGGCAGCACAGACGAAGTCCGTCTTCACTCGCGGTTTATTGCCGAACTGCTCGATCCGAAGGGTAGCCATAACATGGGCCGCCGATTCCTGCAGCACTTCCTTGAGACCCTGAAAATCGACGACTTCGACATGCAGGGAGAATGCTCGGTGGAAAAAGAGTGGGATAATATCGATATTTTGATCCGTAATCAGGCCAACCAGGCCATTATCATCGAAAACAAAATCCATGCCGGCGATCAGGAAGAGCAACTTGCCCGCTATTACCACACAATCAAAAACGCCCGCGTGACCGATGAGAGCATTCATCTGATCTATCTCACCCTCAACGGTAAGGAGCCGACGGAGCAAAGCCTCGGAAATATCCCTGAATCATTTCTCCATTCCGAGCATTACCACCTGCTGAGTTACGCTGATCGCATGCAAAAATGGTTGAAAACATGCCAGAAAGAAGCCGTCAATCACCCAGCTCTTAGGGAGAACATCGGCCAGTATCTCGAACTCATCCAGCAACTAACGCATACCGGACAAAACGAGCACTACATGAACGAACTTAAACAGTACCTTCAGCAAGAAATTGTGGCTGGCAATAGCCCGATTGCCCTCATTGATGATATCCAGCAGGCAAAAGTTAAATTTCATGCGGAACTCATCTCACAGCTTGCGAGAAAAATAGAGGACCGCGTTGTAGATCAAACCACTGCGGAAATCGAATCAAGCACATCAAGCCAGGAAGACGCAGAAAGCTGTATTAACGGCGGAACTTTCGGTGTCTGGTTCTATCCGGACAAAGACGATACCCGGTATTGTGTTGGGGTAGAAGCCTGCGGCGGCTCCCTTTACCTGGGCGCTTACTGTCTGAGAGACGAGCATCCGGCGCTCCATCAGGCACTTGCCTCCTGCTTATCGGCGCAATGCTCGGAGCTTGAACGCAGCACGAAATATATGCCTAAATGGAAATATCACCGTGACCTCATCGTCTTGCAAGAATCAAGCGATCGGGTGATTCGGCTACTCATGGATCAGGAATTTACCAACCAGCTATCTGGAGATCTCGCCGATGAGATCGGCAACTATATCCAGGTTCTTCGCCAACATTTAGCGCAATATCTCTGACAAGCGGCTTCCGGCTCCAAACGCACAAGGCGGCCCGGAGGCCGCCTTGTCAACGTAAATGAAAAACTACTCCGCCAGGTGCTTGGCCAGTGTCTCGCCAATTACCTGATCCAGCTCTTTCTGCACCGCTTTCGGCAGGCGACTGAACTCGTAGCTGAAGTTGCGATCCTTGCTGCGCTTGCGGGCAAACATATTGGCATCGTCAAACTGCCACAGCGGCTCAATTTTGGCTTTCTTCGGCGCCGGTTTGGCCAGTTGCTGATCCGCGGCCCGGCGGTACGCTTTCATCAGCGCCGCTTTGACTTCATCCGGGGCCAGTTCCGGCGCCAGCTCGTCGTGATCGACCATCACCTGGGCAATCACATCGGCAATATCCAGTCCTTTGCCGGCGATGGCTGTGGCGATCTCCAGCAGTTGTTTGTAGTCCGGGTAGGCCAGCTCGGCATGGTCCGGGAACACCTGCAGCATCTCGGCCGGCACCGAGGCCGCCTGGATCGCCCGGGTCACCTTGGCTGCCGACAGGTTCTGGCTGGCAGCGATCTCTTTCTGGCTCATGCCGCCGTCACGCAGCACCAACAGGCGGATCCCGATTTCACGCAGGTTGTGCTCGCGGGCGGTCTGGATATCAGCCGCCAGCTGGCGGGCATCGTCACTGCTGAGCGCATCCTGGGTCACCAGGACCTCCAGGCCGGTGCCGGCAAACAGCGCGGCGGCCCGGCGGCGGGAGCCGTCGAGGATCTCGATTTTGTCGCCGACTTCGCGGCCGATAGCCGGGAAGAACTGCTGCAGGGTGAGGGTGCGAGTGATATCGGCCACCGAGGCTTCGGTCAGGGCGTCCTGATCGCGGCCGTTGGTGGCGAGTTCCACAAAGGTTTTATCTTTCAGCGCATCCGCCGCAATGGATTTCAGGGTGAACGTGGCGCTCTGCCCGGAAGCCAGGGTAAAGGTGCGCGTTGCGCCCGCAGGCGCGGCCGGCGCGCTGTCAAAAGTGGTACCGCTGAGTGTACGGCCAATGGTTTTACGTTTAGTTGTCATGGTGGACCTCAGTTGGCACGAATAAATTCAATGCGATCAAATACTGCCTTGGCAAAATCTTCCGCGGCGACACGGGCATTTTTCAGCGCTTCGCTGCTGCCGACATAAGTGGCCGGGTTGGCGGAGATCACGGTGTCGAACGACTCGCCGCAGCGCTCGAAACCATCGAGACGGGGCAGGGCGACATCGAGCATATCACCGCCGAAGATCTCCTTGGCCAGGCTGTGACACAGCTTGTGGTCGGCCTTGTTGGCCAGTTTCGACATAAACCCGATATTGCCCTGCACCCGCAGCTCGGTGCCGGAGTGGCTGATCATGCTCATCAGCTCCGGCAGACGGTTGAGGTATTTCAGCGTCGAGTGAAAATCGACCTGAGCCGGCGGGATCGGGGTCATCAGCAGATCGGACGATGCCAGGGCATTGGTCAGGAAGGCATCGAGGTGCGGGCCGCTGTCGACGAAAATAAAGTCATAGTCGCCCTGGAGTTTGTCGATCACATTGTCGCGCAGCACGGTGTGAACATTGCGCTCCGGCAGGTGCTCGGCACACAGCTCTTCCCAGCGTGAGGCGATAAAGGCATCTTCAATCGAGGCCGGGATCACATCGACCCCCGGCACCCCGGAGCTGATCACGAACTCATCGAGCAGCTCCTCGCGGCTGATATCCTGCAACATCGCCTGGGCGGCCGTGGTCTCGACCGAGCCGACCGCCTGGGTATGGTTGAGGAACATGGTCGCCGACGACTGAGGATCCAAATCAATCACCAGGATCCGCAGATCTTCCTGCAGCAAATGCGGATGGGTGCGCAGGCCGTGGGCCAGCGACACGGTGCTGACGGTTTTCGAGACCCCGCCTTTGAGGTTGCCGACAAACAGGGTGAATGCCTGCGGATGACGCCGGCGGTATTTCGGCACCTCGCGGTGCTGGTAAATATCAATAATGTTCTGGATCGACATCGCGTATTTTTCCGAGGTGCCGGCTTTGCGCTTTTCAAAGCAATAGCCGCGCGCCTCCATCTCCCCAACGGTTTTATCCACAATCGCCTTGCTCAGTTTCGGCAACTTGGCCACGGCTGCTTTCGAGTACACCTGGTAATAGGTATCCAGCGCCAGCTCGGCCTTTTGCTCACGGATCTGAGTCGTCAGCGAGGCCAGCATCCGTTCGGAGCGCTCGGCAACCCGGGAAATCAACTGTTTGGGATCATACATTCGATGTCTTCCTTTAATGTGCAGCTTTTTAGCTTGAACGCTATAATGCTGCATATGTGAAAGAAAGTAAATGACTATCAGCTTGATCTGCCTCCAATTTTTATCTCGGCAGTTCTTCGGGGAACACGCAGGTTTACCATGCTTAGAGGCGCTGTAACGCGTTGTGAGCGATGGATCCGGGCTTGGCAGGGGATTTTTGCGGGGGGTGCCTTAAGCTTCTGAAAAAGAAAGAGAGAAAGGATTTTGCCCTGGGCTGTGGGGAAGTGTGTAAATCGAAGATTTTCCACTTATCCACAGTGACTATAAGATCTATATTTCTATTATTACTATAAACACTATTAGATCTATAAGATCTATAGGCGCTGTAACTATCTGATTTTTAAAAATAAAAAAGGCCTTATTGATCACATTTATGGCGTACAGATAACACTTTTCTGGCTTGTTTGATCACATTTATGGCGTTATTGATCTTATTTCTGGTGTTATTGATCCTTTTTATGGCGTACAGATAACACAATTGTGGTGTATTGATAACACATTTATGGCGTCGGTCCTGTGCAACACCATAAATGTGTTATTTATTCGGTGAAATCGCGGGATGTGAGTCTTTCTACCCACCTGAAATCCGGCTGATGCGGATATAAATAACACAATTCTGGCGTCAAATCGCGCTGACGCCAGAAATGTGATCAATATTGCGGGTGCTCGCTCATGTCTTTGAGGGTTTCAAGGCGGGCCAGCATGGCTTCAAAATCTTCATCCTGCGCGCTCTCCTGCGCCTGGCTCCGGGCTGCTTCCTGCTCCCGGCGGGCAATGCTCTGCTCGATTTCATCGGCGGTTTCGAAGCGCTCGACGGCGCGATAGGCATCGGCCAGCCGGCGCAGTTCGGCCACGGTCAGCTTTTCTCCGCCCTGCAGCCGCTTGAGCTCCAGCTTGCGGATGGTTTCTTTGGCATCCTGATCGTTGAGCTCCTGGACGGTGGCGGATTCCAGCCAGCGGTAGAGAAACTCGATACCGACGATTTTGCGTCCGCGTTTGATCAGCTGATAGCCTTTCTCGCCCTTGTCGCTGGTGAGAAACAGCAGCTCCTTGCGGGTCTGCGGGTTGGTCGAAATTTCCTCGATGCTGTCGCGGATGCAGCGTTTCATGAATACGCTGTTGTTTTTGAATGAGCTTTTGTCCGCTTTGAGCCGGCCTTTTTCATCGAGCAGGCCGAACAGGCCTTTGAGATCATCGATGTTCTGCGCCTTCATGGCGGTGCCTTCGGTTTTAAACCGGCTCAGCAGCTCATATAAACGCTTGGAGTATTCTTTCTTGAGGTGGAAGAAGTGCCGGGTGTTGATCAGGGCAAAGCCCTGGTTGTATTCGATGTACTCGGTGCGCAGCTCGTCGTTGGGGATCATCACCAGGTGGCCGTCTTTGTAGGCCAGGCGTTTGAAAAACGGGATGTAGTCGAACTCTTCCTCGCCCTTGTCGGAGAGGGCCCGCAGGCCGACCTGGCGCATCGACAGCCGCTCGGCAACCGGGCTGAGGACCGAGGCGACGTGGCGCGAGTCAATCTCGAGCCATTCCGACAGCTGGCTGCAGGAAAACCGGTAAACCGGGGTGTTGTGATGCCAGTCCGGCTCTTTCATGTGGGCCATCATCAGGGCGAACAGGTCGGCCTCGCGGGCGGAGAGATCCTGGCGGCTGAAGATCAGCTGATGGCCTTTCTTGATGTGCTTGGGCAGGGCCGGGCCAATCGCCGGATAATAGGCTTCTGAATTCAC